>CAXBNH010000190.1:0-6071 GCA_963976905.1 uncultured Algibacter sp. | reverse complement strand
TTTGAAGAACGTTTTATGCAAATTATAGAAAGTAAGTTTTAATGAGCAAACTCTATATAGTGCCAACACCCATTGGCAATTTAAAAGATATCACGTTTAGGGCGATAGAGGTTTTAAAAGAAGTAGATTTAATACTTGCCGAAGATACCCGAACTTCAGGAAAACTCTTAAAGCATTTTGAAATTACTACCCACATGCAATCGCATCACATGCATAATGAGCATAAAACGGTTGAAAATCTCATTCAAAAACTGAAAAGTGGTTTAACGGTCGCATTGATTAGCGATGCGGGAACGCCAGCTATTTCAGATCCTGGTTTTTTGCTCACTCGCGCTTGTATTGAAAACGATATTGAAGTCGATTGTTTGCCAGGTGCCACAGCTTTTGTGCCAGCCTTGGTAAATTCTGGACTGCCCAATGATAAATTTGTGTTTGAAGGTTTTTTACCCGTTAAAAAGGGCAGACAAACGCGATTATTGTTGCTTGCTGAGGAAACCAGAACCATCATTTTTTATGAATCTCCGCATAAACTGGTAAAAACCTTGAGCCATTTTTGTGAATATTTTGGTGAGGACAGATCCGTATCTGTATCGCGGGAATTAACAAAACTCTACGAAGAAACCATACGAGGTACCGCCAAAGAGGTTTTGGAGCATTATACGAACAAGCCTCCAAAAGGTGAGATTGTAATTGTAGTTGGAGGAAAAAAGTAAGGAATAAATCTAAAAATATTAACTCTTGTCAAACTGAGCGCAGTCGAAGTTTTTATATTTTAAACCATTCCGGAGGCAGTCAATTAGACATTTTAAACAATTAAAATGACGATAGAAACATTTATAAAAAAACTAAAAAGCACCCCAAAAGACATCGAATTTTCAGAAACCATGAGCGTTATTGAAGCAAATTATGAATTTACACCAACCGCTTTTAAAAATGGCGATTTAGAAAATAAAGCAGGCGAAAACTCAGGTTCCTGTAAATTATTTGCTTTTGCAAAAGCACAAGGATTTACTAAAGAAGAAACCTTGGCCTGTTTTGGCACATTCTATTTTGAAGATGTGTTAAAAGACCCAAATGGGAGCGGTCATCAAAATATTCGGAATTTTATAAAAACGGGGTTTGATGGATTGGTTTTTGAGGAGATACCACTGAAAGAAAAATAAGTATATTGTTTTTGAGCGAAAACATTTTTAGTAAAAATTGTTTATGGCTGCGAACATTTTTTTTAAGTTAAGACTATACTTACAAACATCAGAAAGGCTTAATAGAAACTTCAAAATGATGAAAGATTTACTAAAAAGCATAAGACAATGCACCATTTGCAAAGACCATTTACCATTGGGTCCGCGTCCTGTATTATCCGCACATCGAGATTCTAAAATTGTAATTATTGGTCAAGCCCCAGGCACAAAAGTACACGCATCGGGCATTCCGTGGGATGATGCCAGCGGAAACCAATTACGAAACTGGCTAAATGTATCTGCTGAAACTTTTTATAACCCTAAAAATTTTGCCATCATCCCGATGGGGTTTTGTTATCCCGGAAAAGGAAAATCTGGCGATTTACCACCACGTCCAGAATGCGCGCCGCAATGGCACAAACCACTATTTGATAACATGAAAAAGGTGGAGTTGGTGCTTTTAATTGGGATGTATGCCCAAAATTATTATTTGGGAAAATCTGCTAAGAAAACGCTGACTGAAACGGTAAAGAACTATAATGAGTATTTGCCTAAGTATTTACCATTGCCACACCCATCACCACGAAATAGGTTTTGGATGGCTAAGAATCCTTGGTTTGAGGTGGAGGTGTTACCGGAGTTGAGAGCACATGTCAAAACGTTGCTTTAAAGAAAAACATTCGTGAATTAGTGGCAATAAAAACCTAAAAACCAAAGCGTTTCAAAACCTCAATAATCTTAAATTAATCCGTATTTTTGAATTCACAATTACAAATTAAATTCACAAAAAATGATAAATCATATTACTACCAAATGGTTGGGCGGCATGAAGTTTGAAAGCACGAACCCTTCTGGAAATAACTTATTTATAGAAGCAAGTCCAGAAAACGGTGAGCAGGCAGAAGGTTACAGGCCAAAAGCATTAATGCTATCAGCATTGGCTGGATGTTCGGGATTGGATGTGGCGTCACTTATCAAAAAAATGAAGTTGGATGTAGCTGATTTTAATATAGAAATTGATGCGAACCTTACTGATGAAGACCCGAAGTTTTATGATAAAGTAACCATGGCGTTTCATTTTCATGGAAGTGATTTAAACGAGAAAAAATTGAAACGCGCTGTTGATTTATCGGTAGAAAAATACTGTGGCGTTATGGAAATGTTCCGTCAGTTTGCCGAATTGAAAATCGAAACCCATTTTCATGAAAAATAAAGTTTAGCTCCTAAACCTCTAAACCTCTAAACCAAAAACTCTAAACTTTCCCATGCGTTGGACTGTTAACCTAAAACCAGATTCTAAAAAAATAAAAACATTGCAAGATGCGCTTCAAGTAGATGAAATCATCGCTTCTCTTTTGGTGCAGCGTGGTATCGAAACGTATGATGAAGCTAAAGCGTTTTTCAGGCCCAGCTTAAAGCATTTGCACAATCCATTTTTGATGAAAGATATGGATAAAGCTGTGGCGCGCATAGAAAAAGCCATTGCCAACCAAGAAAATATTCTTGTTTATGGCGATTATGATGTGGACGGTACCACATCCGTCGCCTTGATGTCGTCTTATTTAAAAACAAAATATCCGTTGGTGCACACTTATATCCCCAACAGGTATGACGAAGGTTACGGCATTTCCTATAAAGGCATAAATTTTGCTTTAGAAAATGATTTTACGCTCATTATTGCTTTAGATTGTGGTATTAAAGCTGTTGATAAAGTAACTTATGCCAAAGAGAAAGGCATTGATTTTATTATTTGTGATCACCACAGACCCGGTAATGAAGTGCCAGATGCCGTCGCGGTTTTAGACCCAAAACAAGGCGATTGCAATTATCCGTACAAAGAATTGTGCGGTTGCGGTGTGGGCTTTAAATTGATTCAGGCATTGGCTTCACGTGAAGGTAAGACCATTGAAGATTTAGTGGAGTATTTAGATTTGGTTGCTACGGCCATTGGTGCAGATATTGTTCCCATTACTGGAGAAAACAGGATATTGGCCTATTTCGGGCTGAAAATTATCAATTCCAATCCGCGGCCTGGCATCAAAGCCATTATAGATTTGGTTGAAAAGGATGAACTTACTATTACAGATGTGGTATTTATAATTGCGCCCAGAATCAATGCCGCAGGTAGAATGGAACATGGCAATTACGCCGTTACCTTATTGACCGATATGGAATATGACGAAGCCTTAAAGCATGCTGCTGAAATTAATGAATATAATCTGGATAGACGTGAAGAAGATAAACGAACTACAGAGGATGCTCTCAGGCAAATTGAAGAGCAAAACGAACAGGAACACTTTACTACTGTTGTTTACCATGAAAATTGGCACAAAGGTGTTATTGGTATTGTGGCTTCTCGATTAACGGAAACCTATTACCGGCCTACGTTGGTGTTTACAAAAAGCGGACAAAAATTAGCGGCATCCGCACGTTCTGTCAGGGATTTTTATATTTATAACGCCATTGAAGCCTGTGCTGAACACATTGAGCAATTTGGAGGCCATAAATATGCAGCGGGTTTAACATTGGAAGAAGTAAATTACGAAGCGTTTAAAAAAGCGTTTGAAGCGGAAGTTTCTAAAACCATAGACAAAAAGTTGCTCATTCCAGAAATTAAAGCCGATGCCGAAATCAGTTTAAAAGATATTACCCCGAAATTTTATAGGATTTTAAAACAGTTTGGGCCTTATGGGCCAGGTAATATGACCCCTGTTTTTGTGACCAATAATTTAACAGATACAGGCTACGGAAAATGTGTGGGCGCAGATAAAACGCATTTACGTATTAACGTAACCCAACCCAACGCCAATCAAATGGTTGCCATAGGTTTCAGTATGGGCGATAAATTCGATTTGATTTCTGAAGGAAAATCGTTTAGCGCCATGTATTCCATTGATGAAAATGAATGGCGTGGCGATGTGTCCCTTCAACTTAAATTAAGAGATATTAGATAGTATTGTACAAATAAAAAAATCAATTTTAGTTGTTTTAGGCTTTCAGGACAGGCAGAATTATCTCAATATATATTGCGACTGCACAAGATAGCCATATATCCCGAGGAAGATTAGTGTAAGCTACCTCACTAAAAAAATATAGTTATAAAATGGTTGGCTGTAATTTAACCCGACTAAAGAACTCCTCAAATGTTTAATTTTAAACTAGCTAATTATGATTTACGCAGAAAGCCCACTAAAAATATTAATGAAATCTAAAGAAAACTATGATTAAAGAATACTTGAAATCCTTCAATATATTCAGCAGTTCTGAAATAGATGAAGTAATCCAATTGGGAAACTATCATAGATATAAGAAAGGAGATTTTTTTATTAAAGAAGGACAAATAAGCAAAAATATAGCATTTATAAATTCAGGAATTTTGCGATCATTTTACTATTCTAATTCAGATAACGAAATAACCTATTGTTTATCATTTCCAAAATCATTTGTAACAGCTTTCACTTCGTATATTTCACAGGAGGAATCAAGTATTAACATACAGACATTAAGTGCAACAGAACTATTTTTAATACCAAAAATACAAATGGATAAATTAGTTAAAAAAAATGAAAATTGGCTTTTATTTCAAAAACAAATAGCGGAGAAATACTTCATGACACTTGAAAAAAGAGTGTTTGAGCATCAAAAAGAAAAAGCAGAAAATAGATATGTAAATTTAGTCAAAAGCCGTCCAGAATATATTAAACAAATTCCGCTTCAATATATAGCCTCTTATCTTGGTATTACACAGAGACATCTTAGTCGAATAAGAGCCCAAACTGATTTTTAGACAATTGTCCAATAGTTAAAGGAGGATGAGGATTAGATTTGTATTGAAATAAATAAAATTTAATTCTTATGAATACATTGACTGTAAATACAGTAATTATTAACCGAACACGAAAAGAGGTTTATAAGTTTGCAACTAATATGGAAAACTTCAAACGGTGGTTTCCAGAAGTAATAGAAATAGAATCTGATAATTCATTGGAACATGGTATTGTTGAAAAAAAATACACAGAAACTGTTAAAATACCTTTAAAAGGAGAAAGTAAGATTTCTTTAAATGTTGTGAAAGCAAAAGAAAATATGGTTTTTATAACTGAAGGCGGTTTTTCTCCATTGCTTCCTAGAATGATTATGAAATTTTCTGAAGAGTCTTCTACCACCACAATTTTAACCTGGAGCATGCAAAGCAGAAACAATAATTTGATATTTAAATCTTTATTTCTACCAATATTTAAAAAAATTATAAGTAAAAGAGCAGAAGTCGGTATTCAAAATTTGAAAACAATATTAGAAAACGAAAGATTGAAGTAAAAAACTACAGACAACAATATAAAAAAATAGCGGAGTTAGTGCCGTAAATAAAAGCACGAAATTACAATAAAGATCAATTCTAAAATAAAAGTTAGTGTATTAAAATCCGCTACTTTTATACTAACCTTTGATTTCTATCAAATGAATGGCTGGACGATGCGTCACTTCAACTTAAACTACGGGATACTTTGATCATTCATTTAAGAATAACTCAGCACCTTATTTTAGATTTTAACAAAAAACTAAAATAAGAACTTACTTTATTTTAAATTTGAAACTAAATTTAAAATAACTTTTATCCTGCAAGGTTTTAAGAACCTTGTAGGTGTTTAATAAAAAGAGATTTCTGCTTTCGCAGGAATTTGAAATATGACAAAAAAAGACCCCTACGCAGCTCTTCGTTTTAAAGAATTCAACATTTTTTTGTTGCTTCGTTTTGTATTGGTATTTGGTTGGTCCATGCAATTTATTGTGATTGAATGGCAAGTATATAGCATCACGAAAGATCCGCTTTCACTTGGTGTTATTGGTTTAATGGAAATCATTCCAGCCTTTACCATGGCATTGTTTGCA
>CAXBNH010000189.1:0-6088 GCA_963976905.1 uncultured Algibacter sp. | reverse complement strand
ATGGTATCTAAATCAAAATACAAAGTGGCATTCTCCGTGATTGTTTTCTTTTCCAGAGCGAGTTCTTCCTCAGATTTTTTTATGGCGAAATCAAAAGGCGCTTGCAGGTTTTCTGATTGCCAAGGCTTCCCCTTTTCAAAACTGTACTTAAATTTTCCGCTTTTAGGAAACAAATACACGATTAAAAAAGTGGTAAAAATAAACAGCAATCCTTTATATATTAAGGAGTGGTTTCTGTAGAGTTTATTTATGAAATCATCCATATACTAATTTGCATTTGCATTATCTGATTTAGGCTTTAAAGATCCCCTAAAAATAGTTGCAATGGCACTTTTATAATCTTCTCATTTACATGCCATCTTTATATTCTTCAAATGTAATAAATTTCTAAGGCTTATAGTTTTTTTTTCATAATACCTCAATCCTTATAATTTCTATTAAAAAATGATTATTTTCGCTTCTAGGCAAATTAACCTCCAATCATGCATAAAGAAGTAGTTATTGTATCGGCAGCTAGAACCCCAATTGGGAGTTTTATGGGAGCGTTATCTACCATTCCTGCTCCAAAACTTGGTGCTATTGCCATAAAAGGAGCTTTAAATAAAATCAATCTAAAACCAGAACTCGTCGAAGAGGTCTTAATGGGCAACGTTGTGCAATCTGGAGAAGGTCAGGCCCCCGCAAGGCAAGCGGCCATCTATGCAGGTATTCCTGATTCTGTCCCTTGCACAACGGTCAATAAAGTTTGCGCTTCGGGAATGAAAGCCGTTACACAGGCTGCCCAAGCCATTGCTTTGGGAGATATTGATATTGCTGTTGCTGGCGGTATGGAAAACATGAGTTTAATTCCACATTATGTGTATGCGAGAACGGGAACAAAATTTGGACCATCTACTTTAATTGACGGAATGCAAAAGGACGGTTTAATGGATGCGTACGACCAAAATGCGATGGGTATTTGTGCTGATTTATGTGCAGAAGAACATCATTTTTCACGTGAAGCACAAGATACCTATGCCATTCAATCGTATAAAAGATCTGCCGCCGCTTGGGAAGCTGGGAAATTCAATAATGAAGTTGTACCTGTAGAAGTGCCGCAACTCCGAGGAGAACCTTTAATAGTTGTTCAAGACGAAGAGTTCACCAATGTAAAAATAGAAAAAATACCAGAATTGCGCCCCGCTTTTTCAAAAGAAGGTACCGTAACGGCAGCCAATGCATCCACGATAAATGATGGTGCGGGTGCTGTGGTTTTGATGAGTAAAGAAAAAGCTGAAGCGATGGGATTAAAACCATTGGCCTCCATAAAAAGTTATGCAGATGCTGCCCAAGAACCTAAATGGTTTACAACAGCTCCTGCAAAAGCACTTCCTAAAGCATTGGCAAAAGCAGGCATTGCTTTAACCGATGTTGATTTTTTTGAATTTAACGAAGCATTTTCAGTTGTAGGCTTGGCAAACATGAAATTGCTTGGGCTGAGTGACACTAATGTAAATGTAAATGGCGGTGCGGTTTCCTTAGGGCATCCTTTGGGTTGTTCAGGTGTTAGAATCCTCATCACATTGCTCAACGTTTTGGAACAAAACAATGCCAAAATTGGCGCAGCCGCTATATGCAATGGTGGTGGTGGCGCTTCGGCAATAATTATTGAACGCAACCAATATTGACTTTTTTTTATCGTTATTATTTACTATGAACTACTTTAAGGAAATTTTATTCAGCAATGCAACATCGGTTGATAATGCCATACTTAAGTCTAAATAATCAATAGTAATAGATAATACTGTATGCAGTACGGAATATGTAACTTAAGCATTGCTCCTTTAAGATTTGAAGCGTCAGATACTAGTGAATTGGTTTCGCAAGTTTTGTATGGCGATTATTTTAAAGTTTTGGAACAACGAAAATCATGGAGCAAAATAAGGCTGGGATTTGATAAATATGAAGGATGGATAGACAATAAACAATATATTGAAATCACTCCTGAAGCCTATGCCATTTTACATCATGACGCACCAAAACTATCCATGGATTTAGTTGAGTTTGTTCAAGATAAAAATGACCAACTTTATCCCATTTTGTTAGGAGCTTCCTTAAATGGCTTGTCTTTATTGAACCATTCACATGATGGTAGCTTTACAGAGGAAAAACACCCCAAAGAGAGTTTAATAAACACCGCTTTTTTATATCTAAATTCTCCTTATCTATGGGGAGGAAAAACGCCGTTTGGTATTGATTGCTCTGGTTTTACCCAAATGGTATATAAACTAAATGGCTACAAATTATTACGTGATGCCTCTCAACAAGCCACGCAGGGAATAGCCTTGAGCTTTATTGAAGAAAGCGAACCAGGGGATTTGGCCTTTTTTGATAACAACGAAGGCGTAATTACCCATGTAGGCATCATCATGGAAGATAATTACATCATCCATGCCCATGGAAAAGTAAGAATCGACAGGTTAGACCATTCTGGCATATACAATGTGGATAAAAAAGCGCATACGCATAAGCTGCGTGTTATTAAAAAAGTGATATAAAAAAAGCCGCAGATTGCGGCTTTTTTTATATCACTTGAAAAATTTTAGTTTCCACTCTCAATAGCTTCAACTTTAGCTTTTAGTTCTTTATATTTAGCTGTTTCACCAATACTGCTATATATATTCATTAATGTTTTTGTAGCATCTAAATTATCAGGTTTTACTTCTATGGCCTGTTTTAAATATGGTATAGCATCCTGATAAATTTTTTGACGTGCCTCTTTCAGTTCATCATAGCGTAAGTTATCTTTTTTAGAATTACCCAAACCATTCATTTCTTCTACAATCTCTCTTTCGGTTCCCAAAACCAAAGCGGCCATATTGATATAGGCATTAACGTATTTAGGATCTAGCTCTACAGCTTTGTCATAATATTTTTTTGCGGACTCTACATCTCCGGCCTCGCCTGCTATAACTCCCAGATTATACTGCAATTCTGCATTATCAGGATCCATTTCTGTGGCTTTTTGTAAAAGGGTTTTGAATTTTTCTGTATTTCCCATTTTATAATGCACATTAGCCTCAGTTAATATAAGATTTACGTCATTAGGGCTTTGCTCTCTAGCATCCTGCATGGCCGCTATGGCTTTTTCATCATCGCCTTTATTTACATAAATCAAGGCTATATTCTTTACAATTTCCGGGCTTTTAGAATCTGTTTTGCGCTGCCCTGGGTTGATATGGCTTTTTGCTCTTACATAAAGGTCTTGGGTATTTTTATCTAACACTTCTTCCTCACCGGTCTCTTTGTTTGTAGCATAATATTGCGTTTCAACACCTGTGTAACCTAATGCTTTTAACTCTTCATAAAGTTTTAAGGCACGGTCGTAATCAGGAGCACTGATAGCAGTACTTGCAGCATAATACAAGTAGGTTGTATCTGCGGGTGATAATCGGTAAATTTTTTCAAAATAATCAGAACTAGAAGCATAGTTTTTGCTTTCATAGGCTTTATTGCCTCGCTCTAATAATTTATTGATCATATCGCGTTTTAAATCTTTAACTTCTTGGTCGTAACCATCCTTTACCATATTAACACTCTCTAAAGCAGCATCAAAATCGTCATTGGTACCAGCACCATTGGCATACAAAGCTTGACCGTAAAGATAATAATACTCCGCCTTTGATTTATCATCCATGGATGACAACATAGACTTAACTTGGCTTAACGCTGTTTTTGCCTCGGCAAAATTGTCTCCCTTAATTGCTTTTTCAGCGGTTCTCAATTCTTTTTTTTGAGCAAAGGTTAACATGCTCATTGAAAACGCCAAAGCTATAATAACTTGTTTTCTCATGTTTTTAATATTTAATTTAATTGTCATTAATTGTTTCGTCTTGAGTATTATCAAGAGTTGTGCCATCTTCCTGAACATCAGTACCATCAATGGTTTCATCTATTTCAACTACCTCATCTTCTTCATGCATCACTTTGGCGACAGCCGCAATAGAGTCACTATTTTTAAGATTTATAAGCTTAACACCTTGTGTGGCCCTGCCCATAACCCTTAAATCTTTTACTCCCAATCTGATGGCTATGCCAGACTTATTGATAATCATCAAGTCATCGGTATCAGAAACACTTTTTATAGCTACTAATTTACCTGTTTTTTCTGTAATAGAAATGGTTTTCACACCTTTTCCGCCACGGTTTGTAATTCTGTAAACGGGTTCGCCATCTTCTGGGTCGTCAATATAAGTACGTTTTCCATAGCCATTTTCTGAAACCACCAAAACGGATTCTTCTTGTGGGTTTTCAATGGTTACCATGCCTATCACTTCATCTTTAGCATTTGCCAAGGTTATACCGCGAACACCAGATGCCCCACGACCCATAGGGCGTGTTTTAGCCTCTTCAAAACGAATGGCTTTACCAGATTTCAATGCCAACATCACTTGGCTGTTGCCTGTGGTTAATTTGACTTCAAGCAATTCATCATTATCTTTAATGGTAATCGCATTGATACCATTTGTACGTGGACGTGAATACTGTTCTAAAGATGTTTTCTTGACCTGACCATTTTTAGTGGCCATAATCACATAATGGCCATTGATGTAATCTTCATCTTTTAAATCTTGTGTACAAATAAAGGCCATAACTTTATCATCTTGCTCAATATTGATTAGATTTTGAATCGCTCTGCCTTTAGACGTTTTGCTACCTTCTGGGATTTCATAAACCCGCATCCAAAAACATTTTCCTTTTTGAGTGAAGAATAACATATATTGGTGGTTAGTACCAACAAATAGGTTTTCCAAAAAATCTTCATTACGCGTGGTAGATGCTTTTTGACCTACCCCCCCTCTATTTTGTGTTTTATATTCGTTTAATGAAGTTCTTTTAATGTAACCTGCATGAGAAATGGTAATAACCACTTGCTCATCTGGGATCATGTCTTCAATACTTAAATCGCCACCAGCATATTCAATGGTTGAACGACGCTCATCACCATATTTATCTTTTACAACAAGCATCTCTTCTTTAATGATTTCCATACGACGCTCTTTTTTATCTAAGATGTCTTTTAAATCTTCAATGGTAATCATCAATTCTTCGTACTCTGCTCTCAACTTATCCTGCTCTAAACCAGTTAGTTGACGTAAACGCATTTCTACAATGGCTTTTGCTTGGATTTCTGAAAGTTCAAAACGGGCAATCAATTTTTCACGGGCTTCATCAGCATTTGATGAAGAACGAATCAATGCAATAACTTCATCTATATTATCAGAAGCAATAATCAATCCTTCTAAAATGTGTGCACGTTCTTCCGCTTTGCGTAATTCATAAGTCGTTCTTCTTACAACCACTTCATGCCTATGCTCCACAAAATAATGAATCATATCTTTAAGATTCAATAATTGCGGACGACCATTTACCAAAGCAATATTATTGACACTAAAAGACGATTGTAGTGACGTGTATTTATAAAGCTTGTTTAAAACGATGTTTGGAATAGCATCACGCTTTAAAACATACACGATGCGCATACCATTTCTGTCAGATTCATCTCGGATGGTAGCAATACCGTCCAATTTCTTTTCGTTTACCAAATCAGCAGTCTTTTTAATCATGTCTGCTTTGTTGATTTGATAGGGTATTTCTGAAACGATGATGCACTCACGCCCTTGAACTTCTTCAATATTGGCTTTAGCACGCATTACAACACGTCCACGCCCCGTAAGGAACGCTTCTTTAACGCCATCGTACCCGTAAATAGTCCCTCCGGTTGGGAAATCTGGAGCTTTTACGTGTTTTATAAGTTCTTCTATTTCAATATCGTTATCTGCAATATACGCTATAATACCATCTACCACTTCACTCAAATTGTGAGGCGGCATATTGGTTGCCATACCTACCGCAATACCTGAAGCGCCATTTACCAAAAGCCCCGGAATACGGGTTGGCAATACTTTGGGTTCGTGTAGCGTATCATCAAAATTAAGTTGATGGTCCACCGTTTCTTTATCAATATCAGCAAGCATATCTTCTGATATTTTTCGCATACGTGCTTCGGTATAACGCATTGCCGCAGGACTGTCACCATCAATAGAAC
>CAXBNH010000188.1:0-6109 GCA_963976905.1 uncultured Algibacter sp. | reverse complement strand
TTCCTATTCAAAAGAAGATTTGCAAGATTGGGAAACACGCATCAAAAAAATGGTGGATGGCAATATTCAATATACTTGCGAATTGAAATATGATGGTGCTTCTATTAGTCTTACTTATGAAAATGGTGTTTTGGTAAAAGCCGTGACCCGTGGTGATGGATTTCAAGGCGATAATGTAACTGCAAATGTGAAAACCATTAAATCGGTGCCATTACAATTAAAAGGCGATTTTCCAGAAAAGTTTGATATTCGAGGTGAAATTGTATTGCCATTTGAGGGCTTCAATAAAATGAACGAAGAACGTATTGAAATCGGAGAAGAACCATATAGAAATCCAAGAAACACCGCATCGGGGAGTTTGAAATTACAAGACAGCGCAGAAGTTGCCAAACGGCCTTTGGAATGTTTGCTCTATAATTTAACAGGGTCTAATTTAGGAGTTTCCACGCAGTTTGAAAGTTTAGAGAAAGCCAGGCAATGGGGATTTAAAGTTCCAGAAGCTGCAAAATTGGTCGATTCCATGGATGCGGTTTTGGAATTTGTAGCGTATTGGGATACCCATCGTCATAACTTACCTTATGAAACTGATGGTGTGGTTATAAAAGTGAATAATTTATACCAGCAAGAAGAATTAGGTTATACCGCCAAAGCACCACGCTGGGCGATGGCTTACAAGTTTAAGGCAGAGCGTGTTTCTACAAGGTTAAATAGTATTACCTACCAAGTGGGACGTACGGGGGCTATTACGCCCGTTGCCAATTTGGAGCCTGTGGAATTGGCTGGAACTACGGTAAAACGTGCCTCATTGCATAATGCAGACCAGATTGAAAAATTGGATATCAGGGTGGGCGATGAGGTGTATGTTGAAAAAGGAGGCGAAATCATTCCGAAAATATTGGGTGTAGATTTATTGAAACGTCCCATAAATTCTGAACCAACAAACTACATTGCGCATTGTCCCGAATGTGAAACCGCTTTGGTAAGGCAAGAAGGCGAAGCGCAGCATTATTGCCCAAACTATAATGGGTGTAAACCACAAATTATAGGCAGGATTCAGCATTTTATATCCCGAAAAGCCATGGATATTGAAGGTTTGGGCGGCGAAACGGTGGCACTTTTAGTCAATGAAAACTTGATTTCCAATTATTCTGATTTATACGAACTCACAAAAGTACAAGTGATTCCTTTGGAGCGCATGGCTGAGAAAAGTGCCGACAACTTAATTCAAGGCATTGAACAATCTAAAAACATTCCTTTTGAGCGTGTTTTGTATGCCTTGGGTATTAGGTATGTTGGGGAAACTGTCGCTAAAAAATTGGCGAAACACTACAAAAGTATTGATGCTATAATCAATGCTTCACATGAAGATTTGGTTAATGTGGATGAAATCGGAATTAAAATAGCTGAAAGTGTAAGCGCCTTTTTTGCTTCGGAAGAAAATAAAAATATCATCAACCGTTTAAAAACGCTTGGAGTGCAGTTGGAAATTTCCGCAGAAAAACTAAAAGGACAAACCAATAAATTGGGAGGTCAGGTTTTTGTGGTTTCAGGTGTTTTTGAAAGCCTTTCTAGAGATGAACTTAAAAAACTCATTGAAGATAATGGAGGGAAAATAAGTAGTTCAATTTCATCAAAAACCAGTTTTATTATTGCAGGTGACAATATGGGGCCAAGTAAAAAAGAAAAAGCCATAAAGTTAAATGTTAGTATAATAGATGAATATGAATTCTTACAATTTTTAAGGTAAAAACGTATTTATATCGATAAAATACATTTTTTGCACGTTTAATTGATTTTATTTTATATATTTGTCTCTTAGCTATTTAATCAAGTTATGTACAAATCAAAAATAATAGTAATATTTATTACATTGACATTTGTGCTTTTTGGTATCTCTCAATTTTTAGCGAACGAGACTATTTGTAGGTATACCAGGGCGTTTATTTTACCTTTATTTGCTCTACTGTATTTTGTTAGTGTAAAAAGAAAGACACTTTTCTTTATTCTGTTTTTAGTGTCTTATTCGGTTTCAGATTTGATGGAGTTATCGGATGGTTTTATACCCTATTTCACATATTATTTTTTAGGAAATTCTCTTTATGTGTTGGCATATGTTTTTCTTTTATTAGAGATTTGTAAATCCGTATCGCTATTTCATGTAATAAAAAATTATAAAGTTCATGTTGTTGTTTTGGTAGCTTTGAATATTTATATTGTTTATGTTTTACAGATAATCATTAATCCTTATACAGAATATGGAAATCAATATTATCTGGAATTGACATATAATATTATCATGTTGCTATTACTTTCTGGAGCTTTAATGAATTATTTTTACAGAGATAACAGAAAATCCTTATTTCTGTTTATAGGGTCGTTGTGTATTGTTTTTTCAGAAGTCATCAATGTGGCATATTTATACATAGCCGAAACAAATACACTTAATTTTCTATCTACTTCTTTGGCTGTTCTGGCTTTCTATTTCTATTATCAACAGTCTAAACTTGAAAACAGTGAAGCGAGTAGGCTCGTGACTCAATAAGGCTAAAAAAGACTACAATACTATCCTTAAAAATCGATAAAGAGTATTTTTTGACGATGTAATATTTTTTTTGCTATATTTGATTTAACCTACTCAAATGAATATACTGTGAAACAATGGTTTAAAATCAGCCTTAATAAAGTGTTTTTTTTCGCTTTATTGTTATTAATGTCCCTTAATATTTTTGCGGCCATTAGTGAAGATGCTGTTTTTTTACAAGCTACCAAACCCTTGTTTATTCCTGTTTTTCTCGTGTTTTATTTCATAAAAAATAAAATCATAAATCTGCTTTTTGTGTTGTTTTTGGTTAGCTCGTTTGTAGGCGATGCCGCTTTTGTTTTTGTAAGTAGCTATACTGTGGAAAAATCTTCCAACTTGATGTATTTTATGAGTTACATATGTTTAATAGGGATTATCGTGTCCAAATTTAATTTGGTTAAGATCGATAAAGTTGTTGGAATTTATCTGGTTTTTATGTTTTTGATCAATGCGTATTTCTTGTATTTGCTTTATAAAATATTGAAGATCATGATTGCGGATAATGCAGAGGTTCTTATTTTTGGTTTGAAAAGTGCATCGCTCATTATTTTGTTGTTGGTGTCTTTTGGGGCTTATTTGGCAAAAGATTCAGCACTTTCAATCTTATTCTTGATGCTGGGATTGTGCTTTTTCTTTTCAGATATCTTAAATTATATAACTAGTTATTATCTGTACGATTGGCGTTTTGTAATGATTGATAGATTGCTGCACGCCACAGGGCTTTTCTTTCTTTTTAATTATATAGCCGAAGCCAATAAAATAGTTAAGGAACCTGCTGTTAATCAGGGCCGTGTGCCTTCTGAAAACCTATTGGCTTAAAATGATTATCACATTTGTTCTCCATAATTCAAATGACATGAAACGCCCCTTGGCCAAAGAAAGGTGTGGTTGTTCCTAAAAAAATATTTTATTTTCAAACTTAAACTTGCCTGTTTTACCGATCTTTTGAATGTACTTTTGTTACCTTTGCGCAAAGTTTGAAGGTAAATGATTTTAAAGGCTTTTAAGGAAAAATCAAATAGAAGATATTTGAACAAAATGCTGTCCGATCGTAATATATATGTGGACGATAGTAAACTTGAAAGCTTAGGGGTTATTCTAAACGTTAATGAACTGTCAGATTTTGAGAAGTTTAGGGCTTTAGCAACAGATTTGAACGTGCACCCAAATAAGCTAAAAGTAATTGCATATTCCGCTCAAAAAAAGGATGAGTTCAATTCATGGGACCTGTGTTTCAATCCGAATGATTTTGGTTGGAACGGCACGATTAATAATGTAGAATTACAGGCTTTTTTAAATACGGAATTTGATGTTTTGGTCAGTTATTATACCAATGAAGATCTGGAATTGAAATTGATGACAGTAGCTTCAAAAGCAGTATTCAAAATAGGTATATTACAAACAGATGCCCGTTTAAACGATTTGATCATAAAAACCCAAGTAAAGGAATTTGACGTATTTAGCGGAGAGCTTTTGAAATACTTAATGATATTAAACAAAATTAAAAATGAACAGTAAATTTATAGGCACAGGCGTAGCGTTGGTTACCCCGTTTAAATCAGATTTAACTATAGATCAGGAAGCGTTAACAAACATTGTTAATTTCAATATAGATAACGGCACAGATTATCTGGTAATTTGTGGAACTACTGCAGAGAGCGCAACCTTAACAAAGGAAGAGAAAAATGAGGTTGTTGAAATTATCTCTAAAGCCAATAACGGACGTTTGCCTTTGGTTTTGGGCATTGGCGGTAATAACACCATGCAGGTTATTGAAGAAATAAAATCGACAGATTTAAGTGGTATCGATGCCATATTATCCGTATGTCCATATTATAGCAAGCCTACACAAGAAGGCATTTACCAGCATTTTAAAGCCATTTCAGAAGCGTGCCCAATAGATATTATTTTGTACAATGTGCCTGGCAGAACGTCTAAAAACATAGAGGCCGAAACCACTTTAAGGTTGGCTAATGATTTTGCTAGCATTGTTGGGGTTAAAGAAGCAGGCAATAGTGTATCGCAATATTTACAATTGTTGAAAAACAAACCAGATGATTTTCTGATTATTTCTGGCGATGATGATTTGGCATTGGGCATTGTATTGGCCGGTGGGGCAGGGGTTATTTCTGTCATTGGACAAGGGTTCCCAAAAGAATTTTCAGAGATGATTCGCTTAGGGCTTAAAGATGAGGCAAAGGAAGCATACAAAATCCATTTTAAGTTAATGGATGTGATTGGCTATATTTTTGAAGAAAACAATCCTGCGGGAATCAAAGCCGTTTTTGAAGCGTTAAACTTGTGCCAAGACACCGTAAGATTGCCTTTGGTACCTGCATCAAATAATTTGAAAAATAAAATAAACAGTTTTGTTAAAGCGTTCTAACTAATGTTAAATATTACTTAAACGTACTGGCAACCTGATTTCAACAATTATTTTAGCGATGAAATAATATTTTTTAAATCCATTTTAATAGCTTAATTTTGCAAACTGTTTTATTTACATGAATAAATTTATATACATATTATTAACCTCCATAATTTTAAGTTCTTGTAGCGAATATCAAAAGGCCTTGAAATCTGAAGATATTGCTACAAAATTCAAACTAGGGGAAGAGTATTATAACAGCGAAGATTACGCGAAGGCCAATAAGCTTTTTGCTCAAATAGTTCCAAATTACAGAGGGAAACCGCAAGCGGAAAAACTGATGTATTTGTACTCCAATTCGTTTTATAAAATGAGGGATTATTATGTAGCGGGCTATCAATTTGAGCGTTTTGCTTCCAGTTATCCTAAAAGTGAAAAGCGCGAAGAGGCTGCTTTTTTAGCCGCCAAAAGCCATTACATGTTATCGCCGGTTTATACAAAAGACCAAAAAGATACAAAAGAAGCTATTGAAAAACTTCAGGAATTCATTAATGTATATCCTGAATCTGAATATTTAACTGAAGCTAGTAAGTTGGTTAGGGAGTTGGATTATAAGTTGGAGCAAAAAGCGTATGCTATTGCAAAACAGTACAATCATATATCAGATTACCCAGCATCTATAAAATCATTTGATAATTTTCTTTTTGATTTTCCTGGGTCTGTGTTAAGAGAGAAAGCGTTATTTTACAGATTGGATTCTGCTTATAAGTTGGCAATCAATAGTTTAGAATATAAAAACACATTAAACGGAGTGGTTCATTTAAAGAAAGACCGTTTAGATACCGCAAAAGAATATTATGAGTCATTTAAAAAGGCCTATCCCAATTCAGAGTTTATAGGAGAAGCGGACATAAAGGCTTCAGAAATAGAAAACGCATTACAAGCATATAGCACTAAAGATAACACATAATGACAATGGATTTAAAAAAAACCAACGCTCCGGTTAACACCATGACTTACGATAGAAACCAAATTGATGAGCCAACTGAAAACATTTACGAGGCTATTTCTATTATTTCTAGACGTGCAGAACAAATCAATACAGAAATCAAAAAAGAATTGATTGATAAGTTGGAAGAATTTGCCACTTACAATGATAG
>CAXBNH010000187.1:0-6135 GCA_963976905.1 uncultured Algibacter sp. | reverse complement strand
TTCTTCAGTTTGTACATTGCCGTTTCCTTGGACTCCTGAATTAAAATCACATGAAAAGAACATTAAACTTATAAGTGTTGCTATAATAACTTTAATAATAGTTGTCATAACTTTTGGTTTTTTGGGTCTTTAGATTTTATGTTTATGCTATCTGCGTTAATATCCACATCCACATCATCGGCTTTTGCTTTAATACCGTGGCTGTTTATTTCTATTTTAGCACCATCGGCTTTTATCTCTACACCATTTTTATTGATTTTTATGCTGTTGTCATCGTCTTTCACATCAACATTTACTTCAAAATCCTGTTCAATGGGGCAGTCTAAACATTCAATTACATCTTCTTTCATTTTTATAAAATGGTTTACGTCATGCTGCCTAAAAATGGTTTGATTATAATAATCATGATAATAAAAATCTTTAGTGTTTTTACTAGAATGTATCACCGTGCCTTCTGGTAAAAGTAAAGTGACTGTAATTTCTTGGTCACTGTATTTGTTTTCAGTATTTGTGGTTAAATAAGCATCCAACAGCAGTTCATTGTTTTTAAAAGTATAATGGTAGTTTATGTTTTTTGCTCGGTTTATGGCTTTTTCATAACTGCTTCCGTCCGCACTTTTATTAATGATGATGGTTGCAAGCGAGTCTTTGGTAGATTTAATAACAATACGTATGTCTGATGAAAAAATGGTGGGTTGGTCGTTCTCATCATGCATGATTTTAAAAGCACTATCGTGTCTTCTAAAATTATTGCCATACAAATCATTGGTAGCCATTCTAATGTTTAAAGTGTCATTGGCGGTAATTGGCAATTCTGCTCTTTCAATAAAATCCTCATCAAAAGCATGTTCGGTTGCCGATCGTATTCCTATCACAATCAATCCAATTATGGAAATGAGCCATAAACCCAATAAACTGAATTTTGCAATATTTCCAATGGATTTCAGGTTGTTTACTAAAATTTTCAACCCCAAATAGAAAAGGAAAAAGAAAGGGATGCCTATGCTGAAAAACCCAAACATCGATACAAGCCACACAGGTACATTGGTGCTATTTATTAGTTCAACCAAGCCCAACCCACGGATGTGTACAATACCAAAAACGCCTATGTAAAATAAAGTTACAATCAATGCGATGAGCACAAAAGCCCCAATAAGCATAAGTATTATACCAATGCATTTTGCAAAGATTTTTAAGAAGAGCATAATAACTTCTCCTAAAGTATCAAAAAATGACTTGGAAGTCGATTTTATGCGTTGCCCCTGTTTTGGTAAATCTACATTTTTCACGGTTTCCGAAACGGTTTTGGAAACACTATCAAAACCATCTTTAATTTTCTTTTCTATGTTACTAATGTTTACAGGCTCTCCGGTCATCATTATTTTTTCGGCCGTTGTTTTGGCTTCAGGAACCAATACCCAAAAAAGAATATAAATAAGGATAAAAGTACCTCCCGAGCCAAAGGCCAAAAGCAACCAAATAAGGCGCATCCAAATGGAATCTATCCCCAAATAGTGCCCCAAACCAGAAGCCACGCCACCAATATAGGAGTTGTCTGTATTTCTAAATAATTTTTTAGATACTGTAGATTTTGCTTTTTGATAGGTTTTTGGTTCATCTTCAAAAATGTCGTCATCTACCAAATAATCTTCGGGCTGGCCCATAATGGCAATTACGTCCTCTACTTCTTTGGTACCAATCACTTTTTTATCTTGCTTAACGCGCTCCATAAAAAGTTCGGCAATACGGGCTTCAATATCAGCAATGATTTCAGAACGTCCTTCAGAATCGGTAAACGACCGTTTTATGGCATCCAAATAATGTTGTAGTTTCAGGTACGCATCTTCATCAATATGAAAAAATATCCCTGCTAAATTTATGTTGACAGTTTTATTCATTGCTCTTGTTTTTTTGGCTTGTTACTAGGTTCACGGCATTTTGTAATTCACTCCAAGTGGTGTTGAGTTCATTCAGGAATAACTTTCCTGTTTCGGTCAACCCATAATATTTTCTTGGCGGTCCGGAAGTAGATTCTTCCCAACGGTAATTAAGGAGTCCCGCATTTTTCAATCTTGTAAGTAGCGGGTAAATTGTGCCCTCTACCACAAGCAACTTGGCGTCTTTTAAGGTGTCCAGGATTTCTGCAACATAAGCGTCTTCGTCTTTAAGGACCGAGAGAATGCAGTATTCCAAAACACCTTTTCGCATTTGTGCTTTTGTGTTTTCTATTTTCATAGTGTCATGCGTTTAATTTTAAATTGTTCGTTTTTTGATTGATTTGATGAAATTTTTATTTTGGGCGTTACCCCGAAAAGGGGTCGGGCTTTCACTACTCGCTCCTTCCTGCGTCGGGGAGCTCAAACAGACCGTTCAATCCCTAACGCAGTCCCATTTGCCATCTATACTTTTAATCCCAGATGTAAATTCACTTCAAAAAATTAATGGTAACTGGATATTGATACAATTCCCCATCACGTGCTTTTAAACTGGCTTTAATAATAAAAACAAGTTCCAGTATAAAACCAATAACCGCCAAAACCCCAAAACCACCTGTAATGTACAGTAATGGCGAAGCCTTGCCAATATTGATATGAAAATCATGGAACCCATTAAAATCTATGAATTCAAACCCATGGAATATTTTGAAAATAAAAAACGGAATGGAAATCGTGCCAATGATAATGGCATAAATTAAAATGCTGAGCTGAAAATTAATAGCTTGCTTACCGTGGGCATCAATAAATTCTGATTTGTCTTTATTGCTGACCCATAAAATAATAGGGCCAATAAAGTTTCCGAAAGGCACAATAAACCTACTAAAGGTTGATAAATGGATAAACGTAGCGATGTTTTTTTGATGGTTGTCTGGCATGGTGTTAAACATATAATAGTTTCTTATGCAAATATATGTTTAAAAAAAGGTACTTTGTTACGCATAGTACTAAAAATTAACAAAATTTTAACAAATTGAAAAGTCGTTTTTTTTCAATACTTTAGATGAAAATCTATTGATTTATGGTAATGACGCCCAGTAAAATAAATACGTTTAATATGTTCAAACTGCCCGCTGCCTATTTTTGCGGTGTTCGGGCAACCTATTTGGATAACGAAAAATGCCTTGTAAAAGTAACCCACCGATGGATTAACCAAAATCCTTTCAAATCCATGTTTTGGGCGGTGCAAGGCATGGCGGCAGAATTGACTACTGGTGCCTTGGTCATGGCTAAAATCAAAGAAAGTGGCAAGTCTATTTCTATGTTAGTGACCAGCAATAGCTCCACGTTTACAAAAAAAGCGACGGGCAGAATCACTTTTCTTTGTAATGATGGATTACTAATTGATACAGCTGTAAAAAAAGCCATTGAAACAGGCGAGGGACAAACGTTTACACTCAAATCAGTAGGAACTAATGCAGATGGTGTTGAAGTGTCCACTTTCAATTTTGAATGGAGCGTGAAAGTGAAAGGGTAGTATTTGGTCGCAGTACTCAGTTGGCATCAATCAATTCGCAGTTGGCGGTACTTGTAAATTACAATACTGTTCTTTTTAACTTTGCGACTTGGCGGCTTTGCGAGAAAAAAATCTTAGCTTAAAATTTGTAACAAAATGGCATACTTCTAAACTAATAAACAATTAAACTTTTAAACTTAAAAAATGACAGCACACGAAATTGACTATAGAATCTACGGCGAAGAAATGCAATATGTAGAAATAGAACTCGACCCACAAGAAGGTGTTATCGCCGAAGCAGGTAGTTTTATGATGATGGACGATGGCATAAAAATGGAGACCATTTTTGGTGATGGCTCTCAAAAAGATTCTGGGTTTTTAGGAAAAATATTAGGTGCGGGAAAACGCATCCTCACGGGTGAAAGCTTGTTCATGACCGCATTTTATAACAACCTAACAGGCAAGCGTAACGTAAGTTTTGCATCGCCCTATCCTGGGAAAATCATCCCGATTGATTTGACTGAGTTTAGGGGTAAATTCATTTGCCAAAAAGATGCGTTTCTCTGTGCAGCAAAAGGCGTAAGCATTGGCATTGAATTTTCAAAAAAATTAGGACGTGGCCTTTTTGGGGGCGAAGGCTTTATCATGCAAAAACTAGAAGGCGACGGCATGGCGTTTGTACATGCTGGCGGCACCATGTCTAAAAAAGTATTGGAAGCAGGCGAGATTTTAAGAGTAGATACGGGCTGCATCATTGGTTTTACGCAAGATGTGGATTATGATATTGAATTTGTAGGCGGTATTAAAAATACCGTATTTGGTGGCGAAGGCTTATTTTTTGCAAAATTGCAAGGGCCGGGCATTGTATATGTGCAATCGTTGCCATTTAGTAGGTTGGCGGGACGTGTGCTGGCATCTGCACCCAGAGGTGGAGGCAAGGATAAAGGCGAAGGTAGTATACTTGGTGGTTTAGGGAATTTGTTGGATGGCGATAATCGGTTTTAAATGAATCGTCATTGGGAGGCACGAAGCAATCTTTCAAATTAAAATTCTAACTTTATAATAAGGGATTGCTTCGCGCCTCCCAATGACGAAAAAATAAACTTTTTAGACAATCTTATTTTCAAAATCTTGTTAACAAACCCAAAATCAATATTTCACAAATTTGATGCTTTTTAGGGTGTTACTGGTTTTAGATTTCAATTTGAGGATGTAAACGCTATCAGGTAAATGAGATAGGTTAATACGGTTGGGATTTGGTAATTTCATGTCCATAACTTCTTGTCCTAATGTATTGTAAATTTTTATGTTTTCAATATCAGCCATAGGTTCTTTAAAGTGCAATTCCAATATTTTTGTGTTAGTATCATACGTTGTGAACATGTTCTGTTTTTCAACAGTTTTTGTTCCCAAGGTGTTTTCGTCTTTAAATACAATTGAAAATTGATGCTGTCCATTTCCTGTGTTTAAAAATAATTGGGCTTCGCCATTTCTTAAATCGTAATAGATATTTTGGTTATTATCTACCAAATAAATATTCAAATCATCGGGGATATTTTCCATCTTACTAATTGAAAATTTATATAAACCTGCGTTGGTTACGTTTATTCCCAGCTGTAGGTTGTCTTCAGTATTTATTTCAGGTAAGCCTTGGATTATGAGTTTTTCATTGTCTTGTTGTAGCCAATAGACATCATCTTTTAGGTTGTCATACGGCTTGGCATCGTAGCCTCTGTCATAGCCATAAGTGGTATTGTTGTCATAGCCTAAACCTATGGTTTTTTGATAGTTTTTAGAACTTGTAAATGAAAACCAAAGTTTTGGTCTGTTATCCTCCAACGTAGCCTGTTTGTTTTTGGTATTGGTTTTATAGTAAACAGTTTCACTTAAAGATTCTCTTGCAAATGCACGTTGCGAATTTTGAAATCTTAAATTCCCTCCTAATAAAGTTTTTACAAAAAAGCCTTGACCAACACCAATGTATCTTGTAGGAAGGGGTTTTGATGGAATTCCAAGACCACTGGTTAATCCAGATAAATCTGCAACAGCAGGTAAGGAAAGCAATAGGGTAAGGGTTGCATAACCGCCTTCGTAATCTGCTAAATAGTGGCTGTTATTGGTTGTAAAGGATTCCCAAAAATGTAATGTGCCATCTATGACCAATAAATTGTCTAAAATAAATTGAAAAGAATCTAGGGTGGAAGGATAGGGGTTTCCTACTAAAAATTCAGTATTTATAGCTACTGGAAAAGTATAATCGCCATCATTGGGAAGTCCTTTAAAAATAAATTCTTGTTCGCTAGTAGCTGCCCCGGAACCTTTCATGGAATAACCAATTCCTGGACTAATATTTGAGCTAGGCGTTAATTTTGACCAAGCATTATAATCATTAGCAGGACCTTTGAAGCTGTAAAGCCATCTGCTGCTGAGTGTGATAGGCGCAGTTAGTGGGTTGGCATCAACATTGGTTGTGAAATTAACAACGCCAGTAGCGTCTTCCAGATTCCCTATTTGCCAATAGCCTCCTCTATTTACTGGTGAGCTCCAGTAATTGTAATTGTGTAGGTTGGCGGTGCCTTGTTGTCTTTTAAATAGTGAGCCACTTCCAGAATTTGAAGTGGTGCCCGTATGGTTTTGAATGAGTTGTGCCTCGCCTAACAAATCAATAGTGCCATTAATAACTAC
>CAXBNH010000186.1:0-6198 GCA_963976905.1 uncultured Algibacter sp. | reverse complement strand
TTATTGCCAGGATGGAACCCGAAAGGCTATTTGAACAATGCCTGCCATAGAATTGCAGTAAAAATTGTATGATGACAAATCAAGACTTTAAAAAAAACACCAAAAAGAAAAACAGAGTATTATGGCTGCTTTTTGTGTTTCTGATAATAGGAATTGTAGGATTGACAGCCTTTATTTTAAATTCAAATAAAATAAAAGAACCCACAAAAGAGAAAACTGTTGACATTTTAGAATTTGAAAACGGTATCCACGTAGCCACAGGATTCAAACAAGGGGAGGGATTGAATGAAGTTATTGTGAGTTGCACGCCGTGCCATTCCGCGAAATTGGTCACTCAAAATAGAGCTACAAAAGAAGGCTGGGTCGGTATTATTAGATGGATGCAAGCCACCCAGAATTTATGGGATTTAGGTGATAATGAAACCATTATTGCGGACTATTTAGCTAAACATTATGCACCCGAAGAAATGGGTAGGCGTAAACCCTTGAATGATATTGAGTGGTATTCGCTTGATAATTAATACGGTATTAAATATGAAATTCATACCTTGTATTTGTAACTAAGCATTTTTACCTTGAAAATTAAAGTTTTCATAATTCTATTTTTGGTACTAAGCTGTAAAAAAGTGAAGGAAGACCCGTATGTTAAAAATTATAGATGGCACCCTTTGAAAGTGACAGCTACTGCATACAATTCTGTAGTCAACCAAACAGATAGCAATCCGCACATTACAGCATTTGGCGATAGTTTAAAACCAGGCATGAAATATATTGCGGTTTCCAGAGACCTTTATAGGTTAGGGCTAAAACACAACACACCTATCAAAATAGATGGTTTTGAAGGTGTGTATTTGGTAAAGGACCGAATGCATGCCCGCTGGAGAAACAAAATAGACATTTACATGGGCATTGATGTAAAAGCTGCTAAAAAATGGGGACGTAAAAAAGTGGTTATTGAATATGGAACACTAAAGGATACCATTCTTGAATAACTATTTGGTTTCTGCTTCTGATAAAATAAAAGGATAGGCTTTCTTGATGGTATTAATATTTGTATCTGTTAATTTATCTGATGCTTTTTTCAATACATTTTTACTGTAATCCTCTCGTAATTCATAATAAGCCTTGGTTAATTCATTCTGTACAGCAATAAATTTTGCATACGTCGTGTTCCTTCCATTTTGAAGTGAAATAACGGCTTCCGATGGATTGTCCGAGGCTGTTTTAAGTTTGCTTCCGTGGCAGTAATCGCAAGTGCCATCGCCATTATTATCAATAAAATCTTTAGCAATAATTTTTAATGCTTCAATTTCAATGATGTTTTCATTTACCATGATATCATCTTCATTGTTAATCATAATGCGCAATACGTTGCGCTCGTGCAAGGGCTTAGAAGTACTGATGTCGCTTGGCAATTTCCTGTTGATACCTTCATCGCTGGAAATGGTGGCGGTAACCAAAAAGAAAATGAGCAATAAAAATGCAATGTCTGCCATAGATCCTGCATTGACTTCGGGCATAAATTTTGAACGTCTCATAAGATTATAGTTTTAAAATGTTAACAAAAACTTAAATAACAAAAACAATACCATAAAATTCTGATAGTTATATAGTATCTTTTTTAAAAATCATCTTTGTTTTATCGACAGATTTCAGGTTAGGAATGGTTTTTGTGTTAAAGATGTCAAAAAATTAATGAGGGTTTCCTTGGTATTTCAGATAAAGAAATATCTTTGAAACGCCATAGTAATAAGCAAATGAAACTTTATATTACTTTTTTTCTCTTTTTTTTGTTAGCACTTTCTGTGAATGCGCAAGTTGAAACTGATAGCAAGAAGAAGTCCGTTATATTGCCCGCATTAGAAGACACTACCGAAACGCCTCCGCTTTTTTCAGCTAAACCAAAGGAATTGGAGGATTATAATAGTGGTATTGCATCCCCAAAAATCACACGGGATTTAAGCATGCCAAAAAAAGAGTTCAGTATGTTTCCTGAAGAGAAATTTGGAAATCCCGGAGAACTCTATACAAAACAACTTAACAAAAATATAGCGGATTTAAAATTAACACCCGAAGAGGTAGAGCAAAAAAATGGCAGTAGTACCGATCAATATTTTGGGGATTTTAAAAGTAAGGCTGCGTTTGTAAACGTTGTGTATCGTGACCATGGCTATGTAGATGGCGATATTATTCAGGTACGGGTCAATGATGATGTTGTACAGGCAAGAGTGTTTTTAACGGGTGGTTTTAGTGGTTTTAAACTCGATTTACAAAAAGGTTTTAATAAGATAGACTTCGTGGCACTTAACCAAGGGGAATCAGGGCCGAATACGGCAGAATTCAAAGTAGTTGATGACAAAGGGATTCTTGTTTCCCACAACCAATGGAATCTTGCTACTGGTGTAAAGGCTACTATTATTGTGGTAAAGGAATGATTTTATTGTGTATTATATTCGTGTCGTTCTTACAATTGCTTTTATATTATCTGATTGATAAGCATAAACTCAAATTTCCAAAAATTCTCATTTTTGTTTTAGTATTGATAGGATACTATGTTGTGTTTCCACAATATTTCATGCCATCTCCAAAAATAAATCATATAAATTGTGGAATGCCAACCTTAGGTGTTTTTCTTGGATTTTGGATTTTTGGAACAATTGCAGCTTTAATGACACATATAATTTGGATGATTAAACTGTATAAAAAATATAAAAACCAATCATATTGATTGAAATTAAGAAACAATCCCATCAATCAATTTCAATTCTTCATCTGTAAAACTCAAATTATCTAAAGCCTTTACGTTATCCTTTAATTGATTGGCCGAACTTGCACCAATCAAAACAGAAGCTACTTGTGGCTGCCTCAAAATCCAAGCAAGTGCCATTTGCGATAGTTTTTGCCCGCGTTCCGTAGCCAAAGCATTCAGTTTTTGTATTTTTTCAATATTACTGTTTACAGTGTCTGTATTCAAATACGTTAAATCTTTTGCAGCTCTGGAGTTTTCAGGAATGCCTTTTAAATATTTATCGGTAAGCATCCCTTGTGCCAAAGGCGAAAAGGCGATACAGCCTACACCATTTTTTTCCAGAGTATTCAATAAATTTTTTTCAACCCAACGGTCAAACATGGAATAACGTGCTTGATGGAGTATAAAAGGCACGTTCAAACGCTTTAAAATATCTGCTGCTTTTTGGGTATCTTCCGCTTGATAATTGGAAATACCTACGTATAATGCTTTTCCTTGTCGCACGATATCTGCCAAGGTGCCCATGGTCTCTTCCAAAGGCGTATCAGGGTCTGGGCGGTGGTGATAAAAAATATCCACATAATCCAATCCCATACGTTTTAAACTTTGGTCTATGCTAGCAATCAAGTATTTTCTAGAACCTAAATTGCCGTAAGGCCCAGGCCACATATCATAACCTGCTTTTGAGGCAATAAAAAGTTCATCTCTGTAGGCTTTAAAATCGGCTTTGAACAACTGTCCGAAATTTTCTTCCGCAGAACCGTACGGTGGACCATAATTATTTGCCAAATCAAAATGGGTAATTCCTAAATCAAATGCACTTCGTAGAATGTCTCGGGCGTTTTGCGTGCTGTCCACAAACCCAAAATTATGCCACAATCCTAGAGATAAAGCAGGCAATAACACGCCACTGTTGCCCGTCCTTTTATAAGTCATGGAGTCGTAGCGTTTGGAATCTGCTAAATAGGTTGTGGTTTCGGATTTGTCGTTTATTTGCATCGGTTTTAATTTTTTTTTGAACTGTAAAAATATCAATTAGTTTTTTAGTGTCCCAATAAGATTCAAATTATCTTGAGAATAGATTGAATCAGAAAAAAAATGCTTTCACGAACTAGAATTATTTGGTAGAATTTGAATGTAAATGATGTACATATTTTTCAGAATAAAAAAATAAAAACATTTTTCAATCCAATCATTCGTTAAAAACCCTTTAAAGGTGTTATTTTTGCACGTCTGAAAACTGAAAACATGTCGAAAATATCCACTATAGAATTAGAAGAAAGAAACGAGGGCAAGAGCTTATATAGTTATCAAAAAGGAGCTATTGATAAAATCTTCAAATTATTTGATGAAGCGCCAGATGATTACCATTTGCTTTACCAATTGCCTACGGGTGGTGGTAAAACGGTTATTTTTTCAGAAATGGTGCGCCAATATTTAAAGCATCATAAAAAGAAGGTTTTGGTCATGACGCACCGTATTGAGTTGTGCAAACAGACTTCTGGCATGCTTACGGAATTTGGTGTGATAAATAAAGTGGTGGATAGTAAAGCAGATTTGAGCGATCAAGCCGACTACAGCTGTTTTGTTGCCATGGTTGAAACTTTGAACAACAGGCTGAACGACGATAAATTGGATATTTCTGATATTGGTTTGGTAATTATTGATGAGGCGCATTACAACTCTTTTACAAAACTCTTCAAATTTTTTAGCCAGTCCTTTATTTTGGGCGTTACCGCAACACCTTTAAGTTCTAGCATGGAATTGCCCATGACCGATAATTATGATGAGTTGATTGTGGGCGAAACCATTGAATCATTGATACAAAACGGCTTTTTGGCCCGTGCCGAAATGTTTAGCTACAATGTGGGATTAACGTCTTTAGTAGTGGGTGCCAATGGCGATTATACGGTGAAGTCTTCAGAAGATTTATATACCGATAATGACATGCTTACCAAATTGTTAAATGCCTACGAAGAACGTTCCAAAGGTAAAAAAACGCTCATTTTCAATAACGGTATCAATACCTCATTGCATGTTTATGACACGTTTAAAAGGGCAGGGTATCCTATTGCGCATTTAGACAACACCAATACAAAAAAAGAACGCGCGCTTATTTTAAAATGGTTTAAGAAAACACCGGGCGCTATTTTAACATCTGTAAGTATTTTAACCACAGGTTTTGATGAGCCCACCGTGGAAAGTATCATTTTAAACCGGGCAACAAAATCATTGACACTTTATTATCAAATGATTGGTCGTGGTTCTCGTGTTTTAAAGGATAAAAAAACATTTGCCGTTATTGATTTAGGAAACAATTTCCACAGGTTTGGACCTTGGGGAGATGATTTAGACTGGCAACGTATCTTCAAATCTCCTAATTATTATTTGGATTCTATTTTAGGAGATGATGAGTTAGAAAGCAATTTCAGGTATGAAATGCCCGATGAGTTGCGTGCCGAATTTTCAAATTCCAAAGACGTTTATTTTGATATTCAAAAAACATACGTAGATTCCATTAGAAGTGGTGAATCTTCAAAAGTAGTGTTGGAGCGCTCCATTGCCCAGCACACCAAAATATGCATTGAAAATAGCGAAGATGTTTATGATGCATTGGCATTGGCAAAAATGTTGGGCGATGATATAGATTTCAGGATTCAGCGTTACACCAAATGCATCAGCAAAAGTACATTTAACTTTGTGGAATGGCTGAAAGGCGAATACCGAAAAAAATTAAATGCTTATTTAAGAAGTAATTTTGACGAGGTATTTGAAACCATTCATGGCTATGCTCCTAAAGAATAAAATTGTTAAGTAAAAATTAACATTTAAAGCCTTAACTTCTTAAATTAACGTATCTTTACACCATACAATAACCATTTGGAGATTTAAAACGATTATTGATTTTTGAAAAATCGATACATCTTTATAACTTCAAACAAAAAATACAGGTATTATAAACTATGGCAAAATCACAAGTTACATTTAACAAAATTGAAAAAGAAAAAAAGCGTTTAAAGAAGCGAGAAGAAAAGCAGAAGAAGAAAGAAGCGCGCAAAGCAGAAGCAAAAGATAATCCACAAGGGATTCAGTTTGCCTATGTGGACTTTAATGGTAACTTAACAGATACGCCTCCAGATCCTTCCATGAAAGAAAAAGTAGAAGCTGAAAGTATAGAAATAGGCATTCCCAAAAAAGAAGATCGGCCAGAAGAAGAATTCAAGCCAAATGAAGGTAAGGTATCTTTTTTCGACCATTCCAAAGGCTTCGGGTTTATCATTGACAGTATCAACAACGAAAAATATTTTGTACACGTAAGTGGTCTTCTTGATGAAATCAATGAAAACGATAAGGTAACTTATGAGCTGGAGCGTGGACAAAAAGGCATGAACGCCGTTCGTGTGAAAAAAATATAACACTTTCTTTTAATAATTTCAGTTAACCCTTTT
>CAXBNH010000185.1:0-6212 GCA_963976905.1 uncultured Algibacter sp. | reverse complement strand
TGCCAATACGTTTTCGCCGAATTTCAATTTCAACTGACTTAGCTTTTTATCAATCTTGCGTAGTTTTTGCTTTTTGTTTTCGGATAAATTGGCGCCATTTCTTGAAAAACTCTTGTATTTTTTGTCAAGTAGCGTTTGTTGCTCAATACTTAAATCTAATTCATTTTGAGAATCATAAACGGTTTTTACACGTTTAAATAATGCTTCGTTTAAAGTGATATCGTTGCTAAATTCAGATAACAAAGGCGATACGTCCTGCGCTATTTTTTGGATGGTATCATTGGTTTCTGCGGAATTCAAATTGAAGAAAATACTGGAAACCCTGTCCAACTGCTCGCCTGAAAACTCCAAGGCTTCAATAGTGTTTTCAAAAGTTGGGGTATCTGTATTGTGCACAATGGCATCAATTTCAGCTTTCGCTTTTTCAATGGATGCTTCAAAGGCTGGTAAAAAGTCGGTATTGTTTATTTTTGAAAAAGGCGCTGTATTGAAAGGTGTATTATAAGAATTGAGGAGTATATTTTGTGACATGTTGTAAAAATATGTTAAAATTTATATTTATTATGCGTGCATAATAAAATTTAATTACTTTTGCGTCAAATTGTTTTAGAGAGTGACTAACTCGTATTTAGAACTATTGAATTAATAGCTCGGAAAACCTCGAATGTATTCGGGGTTTTCTATTTTAAGTCGTTGGCAGATTTAATGACCATGGCTTTTAGGTCTTCTTTATAAGCAATCATTTTGTTCTGAACACTAGCATTGCTAGAACCAATAATTTGAGCTGCCAAAATACCTGCGTTTTTTGCGCCGTTTAAAGCTACCGTTGCCACAGGAACACCTCCCGGCATTTGAAGAATAGACAAAATAGAATCCCAACCATCAATAGAATTACTGCTTTTTACGGGCACACCAATAACAGGGAGTGGGGATAATGAGGCTATCATACCTGGTAAATGTGCAGCACCTCCAGCACCAGCTATAATGACTGAAAACCCTCTGGTATGGGCGTTTTTGCCATAATCGAATAGTTTTTCTGGGGTACGGTGTGCGGACACAATATCCACTTCTACGTCTATATCAAAACTCTTTAAGATGTCAACAGCATCTTGCATAACTGGGAGGTCGCTTTTGCTCCCCATGATGATTCCTACTTTGCTCATAAAATTTTAAATTTTAAATTCCAAAAACCAACTTAAATTAGATAGATGCCATTCTGTAAACCTTGGAATTTGGTATTTTATTTTTTGTGATTTATTCCGAAATCACTTTAATAGCTTTCTTAACGTTTTCCGCAATCCTACGTGCCTCATTCAAATCCTCATTCACAATGGTTACATGGCCCATTTTTCTGAACGGGCGGGTTTGTTTTTTGCCATAAATATGTGGGGTAACACCATCCATTTTCATGATGGCTTCAATGTTTTCATAAACCACATTTCCGCTGTAACCTTCAGCACCAACCAAATTTACCATCACGCCACCAACTTTGCTGTCTGTTCGTCCTAAAGGTAAATCTAAAATGGCTCTGATATGTTGCTCAAATTGTGAAGTATAACTCGCTTCAATGGTTTGATGACCAGAATTATGGGGTCTTGGAGCCACTTCGTTTATTAAAATGTCGTCGTTTTGCGTTTGAAACATTTCAACAGCCAATAGCCCTACGTGGTTAAACGCTTGCGATGTTTTTAATGCAATGTCTGTCGCTTTTTTTGCTACGTTTCCATCTATTCTTGCAGGGCAAATCACGTATTCCACTTGGTTGGCTTCGGGATGGAATTCCATTTCAACTATCGGAAATGTTTTGGTTTCCCCCGATGCATTTCTGGCAACAATAACAGCCAATTCATTTTTAAAAGGAATTAGGGTTTCAGCAATACATTCGCCTTTTGGCAGCTCTTTCAAATCTGAAAGTTGCCTTACCACTTTCACGCCGTTGCCGTCATAACCAAACTGGGCCGCTTTCCAAACAAAAGGAAATTTCAAGCCGCCATTATCGATGGCATCTTCAATTTCTGAAAGATAGGCAAATCGAGAAAATGGCGCGGTAGGCAAATCATGGTCCACATAAAACAATTTCTGGGTCGCTTTATTTTGAATGGTGCGTAACGTTCGTGAAGACGGATATACTTTGATGCCTTCTTTTTCAAGGGCTTCCAATGCATCTACGTTCACGTTTTCAATTTCAATGGTCAAAACATCAACTTGTTTTCCAAAATTGAAAACAGCCTCATAATCCATCAAATCCCCTTTATGAAATTCATTGCTGGCAATTTTGCATGGCGCTTCATCGCTGGCATCTAAAACACAGGTGTAAATATCAAATTTTCGAGTATCATTGAGCAACATTTTGCCCAATTGCCCGCCGCCTAAAATCCCGAGTTTAAAATTTGAGGAAAAATAATTCATGGTGTTCGTTTTACTTAAATTCGTTCAATTTAGGCAAAAATACATTTTAATATCAAATTACTTTGGAAATCGTAAATCAAAAAATCGGTAATCGGTAATCTATTGATTATCTTTGCCTTTTTCAAAAATGGAGAATCAGTGATAAAACTTCACGACACATACTTTAAACCTTTCGTTTCTGCAAAAGAAATCGATGCCGCTATTGATAAAATGGTTGCTGATATTTCTAATGCCATTGGCGATGAAATCCCTGTATTTGTTGGGGTTTTAAATGGGTCTTTTATGTTTGTAAGTGATTTTGTAAAAAAATACCCGAAACCCTGTGAAGTCACTTTTATAAAATTGGCATCGTATGAAGGTGTGAAATCCAGTGAAGATATTCAGCGCTTGATAGGGTTGACCCAAGATTTAACCGGGCGTACTGTAATCATTCTTGAAGATATTATCGATTCAGGGAAAACCTTGGCAGAAGTACACCGTATTTTTCAAAATGAAAACGTGAAATCATTACAAATAGCCACGCTGTTTTACAAACCCGAAGCTTATAAAAAAGATTTTAAACTACATTATATAGGTATTGAAATTCCAGACAAATTTATAGTGGGCTATGGTTTAGACTATAATAATCTAGGACGCGATTTGCCCGAAATTTATCAAATTAAAGAAACGCAACACATGACAAATTTAGTGCTATTTGGCCCTCCAGGAGCAGGAAAAGGAACGCAGGCAGAATTTTTAAAAGAGAAATATAATCTAGTACATATTTCTACAGGCGATGTTTTTAGATACAACATTAAAAACAAAACGGCTTTGGGCATGTTGGCAAAATCTTTTATTGATAAAGGCGCTTTGGTGCCAGACCAAGTAACCATTGATATGCTGAATGCAGAAGTAGAAAAAAACGCCATGGCAAACGGCTTTATTTTTGATGGTTTCCCGAGAACCAATGCGCAGGCCAAGTCTTTAGATACATTGATGAACAGCAAAGACTCGCAAATTAATGCCATGATTGCTCTGGAAGTGGATGATGAAATTTTGGTAAAACGTTTATTGAAACGAGGCCAAACCAGCGGACGTGCCGATGATGCAGACGAATCCGTTATTAGAAACCGAATACAAGTGTATTACAACGAAACCGCTATTTTAAAAGATTATTATACAAACCAAAACAAGTATTTTGGTGTAAATGGCGTTGGAAGCATTGAGGATATAACGGCGCGATTGAGCCAAGCCATTGATAATTTGTAAAATCTTCATTAGGGTTTAAACTTTAAACTTTAAACTTTATAAACTTTATAAACTTTAAACTCAAAAATGACAGAAGGGAATTTTGTTGATTATGTAAAAATGTACGTCAGCTCCGGGAATGGAGGTAAGGGGTCGTCGCATTTACATCGTGAAAAATTTATAACCAAAGGTGGCCCAGATGGTGGCGATGGTGGTCGTGGTGGCCATGTGATTCTTCGTGGAAATTCCAATCTTTGGACACTTCTTCCTCTTAAATTTAAAAAACACGTACGTGCGGGCCATGGGGAACATGGTGCAAAAAGCAGAAGTTTTGGTGCCGATGGTGCCGATGAATATGTAGATGTGCCCTTGGGAACGGTTGTTAGAGATACCGAAACCAACAACATCATTTTTGAAATTACCGAAGATGGTGAAGAAAAAATCATAGCCCAAGGCGGAAAAGGCGGTTTGGGAAATTGGCATTTTAGAACAGCTACCAATCAAACGCCACGCTACGCACAGCCTGGTATGCCACTTGAGGAAAAACATATTACTCTAGAACTTAAAGTACTTGCCGATGTTGGTTTGGTGGGATTTCCGAATGCGGGAAAATCGACATTATTATCGGTTGTGACCTCTGCAAAACCAAAAATTGCCGATTACGAATTTACTACGCTAAAACCTAACTTGGGGATTGTGGAATATCGTGATTTTCAAACCTTCGTCATGGCAGATATCCCAGGGATTATCGAGGGTGCAGCTGAAGGGAAAGGCTTGGGCCATTATTTTCTACGTCATATTGAACGTAATTCCATTTTGTTATTTTTGATTCCTGCGGATGCCGAAGATATTAAAAAGCAATATGATATTCTACTGGATGAACTTCGCCGTTACAATCCAGAAATGCTGGATAAAGAACGCATTATTGCCATTTCAAAATGCGATATGCTCGATGATGAACTGAAAGCAGAACTGAAAATCGAGTTGGATAATGAATTGCCTATCCCATATTTATTTATTTCATCAGTAGCGCAACAAGGCATTACACAACTTAAAGATGTTTTGTGGAAAATGCTGAATGATTAGATGTTTGTAAAATAGAGTTGTTCATTTTACAAAATTCAAGTTTATTTACAAAATGAAAGCCTATATCAAAAGTATTGTAGAGTTTAATGATAATAAAAAGAGCCGATATTTTGCTTTTTTTATCCAAGCCCTGATTTTAATATCCATTATTACGTTTTCAATTGAAACCATTCCAAATCTAAAATCCCAAACACGATTTATTTTGCGGGTTATAGAGTGGTTTAGCGTTATTGTATTTTCTTTGGAATATGTTTTAAGGATTTATGTGGCAGACAGCAAACCAAAATTTATATTCAGTTTTTTCGGAATCATCGATTTATTGGCCATTCTCCCTTTTTACTTGTCTTTCGGAATTGATTTACGTTCATTAAGAACGTTGCGTTTTCTTCGCTTGTTCAGGATCCTTAAATTGGTGCGTTACAATCGGGCGATGAATCATTTTACAAGTGCTATAAAAACGGCTAAAGAAGAAATTCTCTTGTTTATTTTCATCACGCTTATTTTAATTTACTTTTCAGCAGTAGGCATTTATTATTTTGAAAATCAAGCACAGCCAGAGCATTTTTCTTCCATTTTTGATAGTTTGTGGTGGGCCATCATCACGCTTACAACAGTTGGTTATGGCGATGTGTATCCCATTACCGTTGGTGGTAAGGTCTTTACTTTTTTTATTCTTATGATTGGTTTGGGTATTGTCGCTATTCCTACGGGTATCATTTCTTCGGCTTTAACAAAATCGGTTGATAAGAAAGAGGAGGAATAAAACCAAAGTGTTTCTTTATAAGTTTTATGGAATAATTTTTGCGTATTTTTATATAAAAAAAAGCCATGAAATTTCTAAAAACAACGATTTTGATACTACTCATCGTGTCTTGCGCACCCATTCGTGTAAATTACGATTTTGATAAAACCGCCAATTTCACTACCTACAAAACCTATAATTATTACAATGATATGCAAACGGGCATGAGCGAATTGGATACCAAACGTCTTTTGGATGCCTTGGATGCTAAAATGGACGAAAAAGGATTTATTTTATCTGATGCGCCAGACTTTTTTATCGATATAAAAAGCAGCGAATACCAAGAGCCACAACGGCAAACTGTTGGTGTTGGGTTAGGAGGTAGTGGCCGAAATATGGGTGGCGGTATTTCCATTGGGTTGCCTATTGGTCAAGCGAATGTGAACCGCCAAATTAAAATTGAGTTTGTGGATGATAACAAAAAACAACTCTTTTGGCAGGCCGTAAGCGAATACGGTTTTAGCCCAAATGCCGAACCCGAGCAACGAGGAGCTAAGTTTAAGGCACTTGCAGAAAAAGTACTTTCAAAATATCCGCCAGAGCAAAAAAAATAAAATTTTATAATTATCATAACACAATATATGCTGTGGTTGTTTTCATGTTTTGTAGTTTTACTCAAAAGCAATACAAATTATGGAACCATTAAAAAATAAAGTCGCTTTAATAACCGGTGGCTCCAAAGGAATAG
>CAXBNH010000184.1:0-6218 GCA_963976905.1 uncultured Algibacter sp. | reverse complement strand
TATTAAAATAGTATGCTAATGTTTGCGCCCAAACCTGTGATAAATGGCTTCTTCGTGAATTGTGGGTACAGATAAAGTTGATCCTGATTTCTTGATGATTTGAAACTTTAGACTGGATAAATTCAGTTAGCGGTTGTAAAACTGCTTTACGTTCATCTGAAATAGTTTCAGGTTTTAATTTCTTAATTAAATTTTCTATTTCTTGAAACAGGGCTGATTGTGTTTTTATCATTTTATTAAAGTTTATGTTTTTAGCAACAGTTGCCGTCTGGTGTACAACAGGGCTCACGGGTCAATTCAGATAGTTTCACTTTTGGTTTTATTTCAGGAACACCGCATGTGTCTTTTGCTAAACAGTCGGTTTGTTTTGTGGTCAAAAGAAAATTAGTTCCATCAAAATCAAGCCCGAATTTGCCAATGGTCTCGGCTTGATATTCCACTTCTATTTCCAAATCTTCAATGCCCAAAACTTTTTCTGAAAGTTCGATGATGTTCAATAATTTTTCAGGATGTAATCTGTGGTCATAGTCGTTGGCATTCCAAAGTTGAAAATTTACAACTTCTTCATTGCGAACCGTTCCGCCACAATCAATAAAATGTTTGGTTATTTTTCCAATTTCTGTAACATGAAAATGTTTTGGTACTGATTCTCCGTTTGGTAACTGAAAAGAAATGGTTTCCAATTCGTTCAGTTTGTTTTTTACTTCTGATAGTTTCATATCTATATTTATTTATTGCGATTATACGATTAATAGTTTCAAATTTTTTTAACAACAATCTGTTTTGTTAGATATATCTTGATCTAGGAATTGCAACATGGTTTCTTTCATTTTAGTCCAATTATCGGTATTTATGCAATAGCAAACGCTTGTGCCTTCTACGTTTCCTTTAATCAATCCTAAATGTTTGAGTTCTTTAAGATGTTGAGAAATTGTTGGTTGGGCAAGACCTATTTCGTTTACCAAATCGCCACAAACACAACTGTTGATTTTAAAAAGATGCTGTAAAATGGCAACTCTTGCAGGATGTCCAAATACTTTTGCAAACAAGGCAATTTCATTTTGCATGTCGGTAAACATTTCGGTTTTTGCTAATCCCATTTTTATTTTATTTATTCATTGCAATATTACGATTAATATTTGAATTGTCAAAATTATTTTGAAGTGTTGGGAAAAATAGTTATTTAATGGGTTTGGTTTTTAAATTCTGAGGAAAGCTATTTTGCAGCATTTTTAGATTTAATTTTCTAATTGTTTATGCGAACCATCACAATTAGGAAGCCGTTTTGAAAGTCCACAAATACAATCGTTCAATCCTTTCCCTTTAAAAATACGATCGGTATTTTCTATTATTCTTGATGTTCGGGTTTTTGATTGTTTTGGTTTAGAAAAATGCAAAAGATAACCTCTTTGCCGACCTTCTGTTAGATTTTTGAATGCGTTTTCTAAATCTGGGTTTTCTTTAAATTTTTGTTTTAATTCTTTAGGTATTTCAAAGTCAGACGTTTTTTTCTTCTTTATTTTCAAACCCGCTTTTTCCACTTCAATGGCCTCAAAAATATATGCTTTGATGACTGGTTCAAGTTTTTCAATTTCAGAAATGTCGGTAAATCTAATTTGTCTGGCAGATTGTGTGCTTTCTGTTTGTTGCACCAAAATAGTGTTTGAATCATGCAACAGTGCACCTTTGTGGAAAAGAATGGCACAGTAATCCTTAAACTCATGAATCAATAAGACATTCTTTTTATTGTAAGTATAACAAGGGTGCATCCATTTGTATGCTTCTGTCAATCCACAAGTCGCTATTATTTGGCGAAGTCTTGTCAGTTCCTTTTGCCATTTATCGAGATTATCAAGATAGGTGTCAACTTCTGGATTCATGTATCGTTTTGTTGAAAGTTACTAAATGTTGTTGGGAATAATAAACCCAATAAAGTAGATAGCATTCGGTCTAGTGCCTTATTCCCTGATTTTCTTTTTCCGAAGTTCAAAATTCTGCCCTAAATACACTTTACGTACCATTTCATCATTGGCAAGTTCTTCAGGTTCGCCAGCTTTTAGTATGCTGCCTTCAAACATTAAATAGGTTCTATCTGTAATAGCAAGGGTTTCCTGTACGTTATGGTCGGTAATCAAGATACCAATGTTTTTTTTGGTCAATTGGGCTACAATACGTTGAATGTCCTCAACTGCCACGGGATCCACGCCAGCAAAAGGCTCATCCAATAAAATAAAACTAGGGTCGGTTGCCAAGGCACGGGCTATTTCGGTACGTCGGCGTTCGCCTCCAGACAATAAATCGCCTCTATTTTTTCTAATATGTTCCAAACCAAATTCATCAATTAAAGATTCCATTTTATCGTGCTGCTCTTTTTTGCTGAGCTTGGTAAGTTGTAGCACGCTTAAAATATTGTCTTCAATGCTTAATTTTCTGAAAACGGAAGCCTCTTGAGCCAAATATCCAATGCCGTTTTGGGCACGCTTGTACATGGGGTATTTGGTAATTTCGGTATTATCTAAATAAATATGGCCACCATTTGGTTTTATAAGCCCCACAATCATATAGAAAGATGTAGTTTTTCCAGCACCATTAGGCCCTAAAAGCCCCACGATTTCGCCTTGTTTTACTTCAAGGGACACATCTTTCACTACTTTTCGCCCGCTGTAGGACTTCATTAAATTTTCGGCTCTTAGAATCATAATTATATACTGAACGCTAAAAATAGTAAAATCATATAAACTATTATAGAACTCGTTTTAATGTTTTAATGAACTGCTTTGTTTTCTCTCTCTGCGTTTTTGATTTCGTACCACAATTTTAGCAATGTAAATACTTATTTGGTATAAAATCAAGATAGGAATGGCTACGATTACCTGGCTGGCAATATCTGGCGGTGTAATGACCGCGGATAAAACCAGTACGCCAACCAAAGCATATTTTCGGTATTTGATCAAGATTTCTGGCGTTACCAATCCAATTTTTGTTAGAAAATAAATAATAATGGGCAATTCAAAAACCAAACCAGAAGCCAAAACCGATGCCCTAATAAGTCCAATATAACTATTCAAATCAAAATCATTATGCACTAAAGGATCCACTTGGTAGGTGCCTAAAAAGTTGATGGACAATGGGCAAATAATGTAATAGCCAAAAAGTACCCCTAGGAAAAATAATAGGGATGATACAATGATAAACCCCCGGGAATGCTTGCGTTCGTTTTCATGCATGCCCGGACTTATAAATTTCCAGAATTCATAAATAATATAAGGAAAAGCAATGATAAAACCAGCGGTAATGGCCGTCCAGATATGTGCGGAAAACTGCCCGGCCATGGTTCTACTCTGTATTTCAAAAGGAAGTTCTGTAAAGCAAAAGCTTTCTTCCATACCAATGTATTTTGATATGTTACAAAGTAACTCATAAGTTACAAAATCAACTCTGGAAGGGCCAAAAATAAGTGTACCAAAAATAAAGCCTTTTGCTAAAAATGCTGCTGTTGCTGTAATCATTACTGCAGAAACCGCTTTGATCAAGTGCCAGCGCAACTCTTCAAGATGGTCTAAAAAAGACATCTCATTTATATTTTTCTTTGCCATTATATAATACCTTCTTTTATCAAATCATGTAAATGTACCACGCCGGCATAGTGCCCGTTTTCTTCTACCAATAATTGAGAAATACCGTGGGTTTCCATAACTTCCATCGCATCAATGGCCATGGCATTGGAATTAATGCGTCTTGGGTTTTTGCTCATAATGTCTTTGGCGGTCAATTTTGAGAAATCCGCCACTTTGCTCAACATTCTACGTAAATCGCCATCTGTTATGATGCCAATGATTTTATTATTTTCTATTACGGCGGTCACGCCAAGCATTTTTTCGGTAATTTCAATAATAACATCCCTGATGCTCGTGTTTTCGTTTACTTGGGGTTTCTGGTTTATGGAAGATAAATCTAAAACCCTTAAATATAGTTTTTTCCCTAAAGCGCCACCTGGGTGGTATTTTGCAAAATCAGTACTTGAAAATCCTCGCAGTTCCAAAAGGCAAACGGCAAGGGCATCGCCTATAACCAATTGTGCCGTGGTGCTTGTTGTGGGGGCCAAATTATTTGGGCAGGCTTCTTTTTCAACGTAGGCGTTTAAAACAAAATCGGCATGTTGCCCTAAAAAAGATTCTTTGCTGCCAGTAATGGCAATTATTTTGTTTTTTGCTCTTTTAATTAATGGGATAAGTACTTTAATTTCAGGCGTGTTACCACTTTTAGAAATACAAATAACAATATCCTCTTTAAGAATGGTGCCTAAATCGCCATGAATGGCATCGGCAGCATGCATAAAAATAGCTGGGGTTCCGGTAGAATTTAAAGTTGCAACAATTTTTGAGGCAATAATGGCACTTTTCCCAATTCCAGAAATAATGATGCGTCCTTTAGAGTTGTATACAAGTTCAACGGCGTCTGAAAAATCATCATCAACCAAGTTGGCTAAGTTTAAAATGGCATCACTTTCCATTTTAATAGTTTGTTTTGCAGTATTAATGATAGAATTTTTACTGTTCAAAATTTATTGATTTTTTATAGTTGATGCTTTTAAAGATTTTATTACCTTTAAGGTTGTTCAAATAAAATTTCAGGTATTTGAAATTTTCGTTACAAAACTAACGAAAAAAATATGAGGGAAATCCAAATGCATTATTAATTTAACCATGGGCATCATGATTTTTCGTTGTATTTTTTATCAGTTAAATTAATTTTTTAAAACCATTCATGTCAGTAGGTAAAAGTGATCTGCAATCTGCATTAAAAAAGTATTTCGGCTTTGGTAAATTCAAAGGACTTCAAGAAGCTGTAATAGAAAGCATTCTATCTAAAAATCATACGTTTGTTATCATGCCAACAGGAGGGGGCAAGTCGCTCTGTTACCAATTGCCAGCATTGATGCAAGAAGGCACGGCTATTGTGGTGTCGCCGCTTATAGCCTTGATGAAAAACCAAGTGGATGCCATTAGGGGGATTTCTAATGAAGAAGGTATTGCACACGTATTGAATTCTTCGCTCAACAAAACCGAAGTTAAGCGTGTTAAAGAAGATATTGTCAATGGCGTGACCAAATTGCTTTATGTAGCGCCGGAATCTTTGACAAAAGAAGAAAATGTTGAGTTTTTGCGCTCTGTAAAAGTATCATTTATGGCCATTGACGAAGCACATTGTATTAGTGAATGGGGCCATGATTTCAGACCAGAATACCGAAACCTTAGGCATATTATAAAACGAATTGGCGATGATATTCCTATTATAGGATTAACAGCAACGGCAACGCCCAAAGTTCAAGAAGACATTATTAAAAATTTGGGCATTCATGATGCCAAAACTTTTAAAGCCTCTTTTAACCGGCCAAATTTATATTATGAAGTGCGTCCTAAAACCAAAAACGTGGATGCCGATATTATTAGGTTTATAAAACAAAACCAAGGCAAATCAGGTATTGTTTACTGTTTGAGCAGAAAGCGTGTTGAGGAATTATCGCAAGTATTACAGGTAAACGGTATCAATGCTGTGCCTTACCATGCGGGATTGGATGCCAAAACACGGTCTAGCCATCAAGATAAATTTTTGATGGAAGATGTAGAGGTGGTAGTGGCCACTATTGCGTTTGGAATGGGGATTGATAAGCCCGATGTTAGGTTTGTGATCCATCATGATATCCCCAAAAGTATTGAAAGTTATTATCAAGAAACCGGTAGGGCAGGCCGCGATGGCGGTGAGGGCCATTGTTTGGCTTTCTATTCCTATAAGGATATTGAAAAACTAGAAAAATTCATGTCTGGTAAGCCCGTTGCAGAACAGGAAATAGGGCATGCCTTATTGCAAGAAGTAGTTGCCTTTGCAGAAACATCAATGTCTCGTAGAAAATTTCTCCTTCATTATTTTGGGGAAGAGTTTGATGAGATTAATGGTGATGGTGCAGCTATGGATGATAACACCCGAAATCCTAAAGAAAAAGTAGAAGCTAAAGATAGTGTAGTTAAACTTATAAAAGTAGTGCAAGGTACTATGGAGAAGTTTAAATCTAAAGAAGTGGTTAATGCTTTAATTGGTAAAAAAAATGCACTTATATCTTCGCATAAAACAGATGAAAAGGACTTTTTTGGAATCGGTAGAGACAGAGATGCTGGCTATTGGATGGCTTTAATACGGCAAACCTTAGTTGCTGGTTA
>CAXBNH010000183.1:0-6279 GCA_963976905.1 uncultured Algibacter sp. | reverse complement strand
CAACCACGAAACCGATGCTAATTATGATAATGTGATTTTGCATGTGGTTTGGGAACACGACACAGATGTTTTTAGGAAAGACAACACGGCTATTCCTGTATTGGAACTGAAAAATCATATTTCAAAACAGGCGTTGCATAATTATGAAAAGCTGTTTTCAAAATCCCAGAAATGGATCAATTGCGAAGCTGATTTTACGGAGGTTGACGATTTTAAAATCCAAAATTGGTTGGAACGTTTGTATTTTGAGCGTTTGGAAAGAAAATCAGAAACCATTGAACAATTATTAAAAGATTCAAAAAATGATTGGGAAGCGGTGTTGTTTAAAATGCTCGTCAAAAATTTTGGATTGAAAGTGAACGGCGATGCCTTTTTAAGCATGGCAAATTCGTTTGATTTTTCGATTGTGAGGAAAATGCAATCTAATCAAATAGGTTTGGAAGCTTTGTTTTTCGGGCAGTCTGACTTGTTGGGAACGTCTGTTCAAGAAGGGTATTATTTACAGCTTTCAAAAGAATACCAGTTTTTGAAAAATAAATTCAAGCTATCGAATCAAAATGTATTGCCCGTTCAGTTTTTCAGATTGCGGCCACCTAATTTTCCAACCATCCGGTTGTCGCAACTGGCAAGTTTGTATCACGAGCATCAAAATAGTTTTTCAAAAATCATGGAAGCCAAAACGTTGGAAGCCTTTTACGATATATTTTCATTGGGAACATCGGCTTTTTGGGAGTCGCATTACACGTTCGGTAAATCTTCAAGATCATCTAAAAAAGTATTGACAAAAAACTTTATTGATTTACTGTTGATAAATACCATCATTCCCATAAAATTCAGCTATGCCAAGCATCAAGGTAAGCCAATAGATGATGATATTGTTAATCTTGTTCAGCAAATAGCTTCCGAAAAAAACAGCATCATTGATAAATTCAATTCATTAAAAAACATATCAAATTCAGCATTGCAATCACAGGCCTTGCTTCAGCTTAAAAACAACTATTGCGATAAAAATAAATGCTTGCAGTGCGCCATTGGAAATTCACTTTTAAACAAATAAATGTTAAATTGCAACATGAATATATATAAACCATTACTTTATTTTCAAAAACGTGGCTTTTACGTTTGCCAACGTATTGCAGACCGTTTGGGTATTCGTGCCAAAGTGGTGCGTACGTCGTTTATGTATTTAACCTTTGTGACCGTTGGTTTTGGTTTTGCCCTGTACTTGTTTTTGGCGTTTTGGATGCGCATTAAAGATATGCTGTACACCAAACGCTCGTCTGTTTTTGACCTATAAATAATGTATGAATCCATTAATCAAATTATTTAGGGTAAGAATTTACAAAGCCGTATTTCTGGTCATCACACTTTTGTGCGTGGGCATTACGGGTTTTATGCTCATATCTGACTATACATGGATTGATGCTTTGTACATGACCGTAATTACCATTACCACCGTTGGTTTTGGTGAAGTGGTGCCATTGAATGAGGAAGCCAAAATTTTTACGGTATGCCTTATATTGACGAGTATTGTCATTGTGGGTTATGCACTTTCCATTATAACAGAATATATTTTAAGTAGAAGTGATGTGGATGATTTAAAACAAAAGAAGATGCAAAAAATGATTGAAAATTTTAATAACCATATCATTATTTGTGGCTATGGAAGAAATGGCAAACAGGCGGCAATAAAGTTGCAGGCCTATAAAAAACCATTTGTTGTTATTGAAAGGGATAAAGAAATTGAGGAGCAATTGAAATCAGACAATGTGCCTTATGTGATAGGAAATGCCAATGACGATGATGTGCTTGTTCAAGCGGGCGTGCACCGTGCCTCTAATTTTATTACCGCCTTGCCAAATGATGCCGATAATCTGTTTGTGGTGCTTTCAGCCCGACAAATCAATAAAAACATTAATATAATAAGTCGCGCTTCCCAAGAAACATCTTATAAAAAACTAAAGTTTGCGGGTGCCAACAATGTGATTTTGCCCGATAAAATAGGCGGTGACCACATGGCATCTTTAGTCGTTGTGCCAGGTTTGATGGAGTTTGTTGATAATTTATCTATCGTTGGAAAATCCAATATCAACATTGAAGAAATTCCTATTGAAAAACTGTTTAAATCCAAAGAAGTCAAAACCATTAAGGAGTTGGACCTTCGGAAAAAAACAGGTTGCAGCATTATTGGCTATAAAGATGGAAAAGGCGAATACATTGTTAATCCCGAAGCTGAATTGGAGCTGGAGCCCCATTCAAAAATCATTGTTTTGGGTAGGCCAGAACAGATTGAGGCCTTAAATAAAGAGTACAATATCACGTAGCGTATTTCAATTTTACGCGCATTTTTTTTTAATAAACGATATATTTTTAGCATCTTGCTGTCTTTTAATGTAAATTTCACAACAAATTAACCAAATTCTAAATCTTTATGAAGAAGTGTCTTCTTTTAATATTCACATTAATATTACCATTTTTAACATTTGCACAAGAAAAAAGTATAGGGGAATCTATTAACGATGGTTTTGCAAAATATACAAAACCCATAGTAGATTTAATCTTTTATCCTATTGCTATAGCAGGGAAAGAGATGCCTATTGTTATTATTATACTTCTGTTGGGTGCTATATTTTTTACGTTTTATTTTAATGGTGTTAATTTCCGATATTTTAAAATTTGTATCAAAACGGCCATGGGCAAATATGATCATTTAGATCATCATGTGCCAGCAGATCAAGATATCAATGTGGTTGATGGCGAAATAAAAGGAGCCGTTAGGATAGAGGGCGATGTACCTGGAGAGGTGTCGCACTTTCAAGCATTAACAGCATCGCTTTCAGCAACTGTAGGTTTGGGAAATATAGCAGGTGTGGCTGTAGCCATTGCCATTGGAGGTCCTGGAGCAACCATTTGGATGATTTTAGCAGGGGTTTTAGGCATGGCTTCCAAGTTTGTAGAGTGTACTTTGGGAGTAAAATATAGGGAGTTTGATGAAAATGGAAAAACCTATGGAGGTCCTATGTATTATTTAACAACTGGTTTGGCAGAACTGGGCATGAAAGGTTTTGGTAAAGTTTTAGCTGTATTTTTTGCCATTATGTGTATTGGCGGCTCGTTTGGTGGCGGTAATATGTTCCAGTCCAATCAAGCAGCATCGCAGTTGATAGATTTGGCTGGTTTGCAAAGTCCCAATGCAGGGTTGTATATAGGAATTGTTATGGCTTTTGTGGTTGGCCTTGTTTTTATTGGCGGTATTAAAAGAATTGGGTCTGTAACCGAACGCGTAGTGCCCTTTATGGCGATTGTTTATGTAGGTGCTGGCTTGGTTATTTTAGGAATCAATTATGATATGATTGGATTTGCTTTGAATGAAATCTGGGAAGGTGCCGTGAAACCAAACGCTGCTTTTGGAGGCGTAGTTGGGGTTTTGATAGTAGGTTTCCAAAGAGCGGCTTTTTCAAATGAAGCCGGTGTGGGTTCTGCGGCCATAGCGCATTCCGCAGTAAAAACACGCTATCCTGCCAGTGAAGGATTGACCGCATTGTTGGGGCCTTTTGTTGATACGGTTATTATCTGTACTATGACGGCTATTGTTATTATTATTACCAACGCCAAACATAAATTGTTTACATACGGAAATTTGGATGCTGCCAGTAATGTGATTTTAAACGATGGCAACAGTCCTATTGGTGGAGTAGATTTAACCTCTGTGGCCTTTGATTCTGCTATTCCGCATTTTTCAATCGTACTGGCCATAGCGGTGGTTTTATTTGCAATTTCGACCATGATATCCTGGTCATATTACGGATTGCAGTCTTGGAAGTATTTATTCGGAAAAGGAAAAACATCTGATACGATTTATAAACTGTTGTTTTTACTATTTTTAATTATAGGGGCTTCATCAAGTTTAGAAGCTGTTATTGGGTTTTCCGATGCCATGATTTTTGCCATGGTGTTCCCTAATATTATAGGGTTGATATTGCTTTCCCCTAAAGTTAAAAAAGAGCTTAAAAAATATTTTAATGCCATTAAAATTGATGAAATGGACGCCGACATATCAGAAAAACATACTAAAGTTCAGGATGTTGGATGATTTAATATTATTAGTATGAATTTAAAATCCCATTTTACGTTTTCTAAACAACAGCGAAATGGGATTTTTTTATTGCTTTTTTTAATCATTGTATTGCAATGTGTTTATTTCTATATTGATAAAACGGTTCAAGACGTTTTGGTCACTACAGAAGATTTCAATAAATATCAAAAGGAAATAGATTCGTTACGTTCTGTAGAAATCGAAAACCAAAAGCCAAAAATATTCCCTTTCAATCCCAATTACATTACAGATTACAAAGGGGCGTCGTTGGGAATGAGCAATGAAGAAATTGATAGATTATTGGCTTTCAGAAATCAAAATCAATGGATTAATTCTACAGCCCAATTTCAAAAGGTAACAGACGTTTCAGATTCACTTTTGAAACATATAGCCCCCTATTTTAAATTCCCCGATTGGATTGAAAACCCAAAGGAGTCAAAATCTTTTTCATTTAAAAAGAACGATACACCAAAAAAGTTTGCCCAAAAACAAGATTTGAATACAGCCACGGCGAAGCAACTTCAAAGCATCAACGGTATTGGTGAGTATTATTCCGAGCGTATCGTAAAACTCAGAAATACATTTGTTGGTGGTTTTATTGCAGATGTCCAGTTGCAAGATGTTAATGGATTGACCCCAGAAGTGATTGAGAAAATCATAAAAGAGTTTACGGTAAAAACCCCAAGAGTCGTTCAAAAAATTAATTTGAATGCAGCTACCAAAGCGCAATTGGTTACCATTCAGCATATCGATTACAATCTGGCGCACCAAATTATAGAATACCGTCAATTGCGAGAAGGTTTCAAATCCTTGGATGAATTAGAAAAAGTTAAAGACTTTCCTGTAAATAAAATCGAGATAATTAAATTATATTTGTCGCTTGATTGAAAAAGAAAATTGATGAATAACATGTACTTCACTGAAGAGCATCACCTTTTTAGGAAGAGCCTCCAAGATTTTTTAAAGAAAGAAGTCGTACCACATATTGACGCTTGGGAAAAAACCGGTGTGATTGATACGGCTGTTTGGAAAAAATTTGGAGACATGGGCTATTTTGGTTTATCCTATCCAGAAGTTTATGGTGGATTAAACTTAGATCTTTTTTATGCGATTATTCTTCTTGAAGAACTTCAAAAAATAAACTCTGGTGGTTTTGCGGCAGCCGTTTGGGCACATGTATATTTAGCCATGACCCATGTTAATAAAGAAGGCAGTGACGCCATCAAGCAACGCTATTTAGTGCCGAGTATTTCTGGCGAAAAAATAGGGTGTCTTTGTATTACAGAGCCTTTTGGAGGCAGTGATGTGGCAGGAATGCGAACAACAGCTGTAAAAGAAGACGACCATTATATCATCAACGGTTCTAAAACATTTATAACCAACGGGGTTTATAGCGATTATTTGGTGGTTGCTGCAAAAACTAGCCCTGAAAAAGGTAATAAAGGCATCAGTATTTTTATTTTAGATAGGGATATGGCCGGCGTATCAGCAACCAAGATGGATAAATTGGGTTGGCGAGCTTCAGATACGGGCGAAATTGCTTTTGATAATGTAAAAGTGCCGATTGCCAATTTAATGGGCGAAGCAGATAAAGGCTTTACATACATCATGCAACATTTTGCTTTGGAACGTTTGATTATGGGGGTCAACGCCCATGCCAGAGCAGAATATGCCTTGGAATATGCCTTAGAATATATGTCTGAACGCCAAGCCTTTGGTAAATCCATTGATAAATTTCAAGCCTTGCGCCATAATATTGCCGATTTATATACAGAAGTGGAATTCTGCAAAGCATTTAATTACTCCGTAGCTTATAGATTAAATAGAGGCGAATATGTGGTTAAGGAAGCCACGATGGCTAAATTAAAATCTACCAAAGTAGCCGATGACGTTATTTACCAATGCCTTCAATTTTTAGGCGGTTATGGTTATATGGAAGATTACCCGATGGCAAGATTGTTTCGTGATAGTAGGTTAGGGCCTATTGGGGGCGGCACTTCAGAGATTTTGCGTGAAATTTTGGCGAAAATTATTATTGATAAAAAAGAGTATAAGCCTTTGACTTAAGCTTTGGTTTGTGTGCCCAGTTTTTTTGATGGGTTCGTTTAACGTGTTCGTGTATGGAAAGTTGCGTGTTTGGGGGCGCGGATTTTCCGAAGGAAAATCGGAAGCCAGCAAACAAG
>CAXBNH010000182.1:0-6288 GCA_963976905.1 uncultured Algibacter sp. | reverse complement strand
TAATGAACGTGATTAGTAAAAGTGAGGTGTTTGCCGAAAATAAACTATTTGCTACTTTGGATACTACAGTACGAAAAGTTGTGATTCAAAACCTCCCTTTTTTATTGTCCGACACCGTTGGGTTTATCAGAAAACTGCCCACCCAATTGGTAGATAGTTTTAAAAGTACGCTTGATGAGGTACGTGAGGCCGATTTGTTATTGCACGTGGTAGATATTTCACATGCTAATTTTGAAGAACATATAGATTCTGTAAATAAAATTTTAGGTGAAATTAAATGTGGCGATAAGCCAACCATCATGGTTTTTAATAAAATTGATGCTTATGAGCCAGAACCTTATAAGGCAGAAGATTTGGAGGTTGAGCGCAGTTCTGAGCATTATTCGCTGGAAGAATGGAAAAAAACCTGGATGAACAAAGTGGGCAATAATGCCTTGTTTATTTCGGCATTGAATAAAGAAAATTTAGAAGATTTTAAAAAACGTGTCTATGATGAGGTACGGGACATTCATGTAACGCGTTTTCCATACAATCATTTTCTGTATCCAGATTATGACGACTTGCAGTAATAAAAGATACTGTTTAGAATGAACGGAATGCTATCGGTATTGAAAAAAAAATGGGTCAAGTGGTCGTTAATAGCGGGCATTTCCGTCGTGCTTTTTTTTGCGATTATTTACATTAGTGTATTTTTAGGCGTTTTCGGAAAATTACCTTCAATAGAAGATTTAGGTTCCATCAAACAGGCCGAAGCCACACAGGTATTGGACAAAGACGGCAAGCTTATTGGAAAATATTACATTTATGACCGGCAGCCTTTAGAGTTTCAAGAGTTCCCAAAACATCTTATTGATGCGTTGGTGGCTACCGAAGATGTTCGGTTTTATGAACATGACGGCATAGATAATGTGAGTTTGATGCGGGTGTTTATAAAGAACATCATCTTCCAAGATAAATCGGCAGGAGGCGGAAGTACCATTACGCTTCAATTGGCTAAAAACCTCTTCGGAAGGAAAAATTATGCCATGTTCAGTATGCTTATCAATAAATTCAAGGAATCTATCATTGCTAAACGCATTGAAAATATTTATTCCAAAGAAGATATTCTCACGTTGTACCTTAACACCGTGCCATTTCCCGATAATACGTATGGTATTGAAAGCGCATCACGAAAGTTTTTCAACAAACCAGCTTCAAAACTAACCCATTCTGAAGCATCCACTTTGGTGGGGACTTTAAAAGCAACGACCTATTATAATCCCAGATTGCATTTAGAAAGAAGCCAATCTCGACGCAATGTGGTGTTTCAACAAATGCTTAAATATGGTTATATATCGCAAGATTCTGTGGCATTGCTTACCAGTCAAGAGCTTGTTTTAAATTACAAATCTTTTAATCATGATGTAGGCTTGGCACCTTATTTTAGGGCACAAGTAAAAAAGGAACTTGCTGTAATACTAGATTCGATTAAAAAACCAGACGGCTCAGCGTATGATTTGTATAGAGATGGCTTGATAGTACATACTACGTTAGATTCTACCATGCAAGCACTTGCCGAAGCATCAATGAAAGAACACCTCACGGATTTACAACGGGTTCATGAAAAATCTTATGGAAAATCGGCACCTTGGATCACTAATAAAACGATTGTTCAATCAGCTATCAAAAATTTGCCTCAATATAAATCCTATCAAAAAGCAGGATTAACAGAAACTCAAATATTGGATTCCCTTTCTGTAAAGCGAAAAGCAGAATTATTCAATTGGACGGGCGATACCATTCAAAACCTATCTACCATTGATAGTTTAAAGCATTATTTGAAATTTTTGAACACGGGTATGCTCGCCATTGCACCCAAAACAGGAGCAATACAGGCCTATATTGGGGGTATTGATTTTAGGTTTTTTAAATACGACCATGTATCGCAAAGCGAACGGCAAGTAGGTTCTACGTTTAAACCTTTTGTTTATACGGCAGCGATTGAAAACGGGATGAAACCTTGTAAATACTTTTCATTACAAGCCGTTACTTATACCAATTTTGATAATTGGACACCCACAAATTCTGGTGGCGAGGAAGAAGATCCGCATCTTAATTATAATCTGGAAATGGCCTTGAGCCATTCCGTAAATACCATCGCAGTTAAAGTTTTAAATGAAGTGGGCATAGAGCATGTTATTGAGCAAGCCGAAAAATTAGGCATTAACAAAGAGTTGCCCATACAGCCCTCATTAGCATTGGGCGTTGCCGAAATTAATTTAAAAGAACTTACGGGTGCTTATGCCAGTTACGTGAATGCCAGCAAAAGCGTAAAACCGTATGCCATTACTAAGATTATAGATAAGAATGGACATACCATTGCTGTTTTTGAACCTCAAGTAATGGAACAACAAGCGTATAGCGATTATACCCGACAGGTAATGTTAAAAATCATGCAATCAACCGTTAACAGTGGTACGGCAACCCGATTAAGAACTGCCTATAATCTTAAAAATGACATTGCAGGAAAAACGGGCACCACACAAAATAATAAAGATGGCTGGTTTGTGGGCATTACACCTAATTTGGTAACGGTAACCTGGGTTGGGAATGACAACCACAGTATTGGTTTTAAGTCAACGAATATTGGACAAGGTGCCAATTCCGCTTTGCCTATTTTTGGTAAATTTTATCAAAAAATGAATACCGATTCCCATTTTGATTCCATTACAAAAAGCCATTTTGAAAGCGTTTCACAAGATGTGATAAATGATTTGGAATGCGAGCCAGAAAAGCGTGATGGATTTTTAAAAAGACTTTTTGGGAGCAAGCAAAAGAAGAAAAAATTTAAGGCCGACAAATAAATAAGGTATAAAAAAAATGTGCTTTCAAAAAAGCACATTTTTTAATGTAACAAACAAGGTTTATTAAAATTTATAGCTCAAACCTATGGTATAGTAAGTTTGTAATTTGTTGTCAATATTACCAAAAGTAGGCGTAGGGTCACCACCTGTAGCATCAAAATTGTCCACGTAGTATTTTAACGCTTCTTGTTTGTTGCTTCTCAAACCAAAATCGAAACCAACACCAATCATTTCCCAAAGCGTGTAGCCGAAGGAGTTGTTCCAAGTCCAGTTAGATAAGTTACTGCTCTTATAACTTTGGAACATAGATAGGTTTGTTTTAAAACTAACTTCTTGAATTTGTCTTGTATAATCTATCAAGATTTTTGTTCCGAAAGAAGAGTCAAAAATAACATCGTCTTTACTGAACACTAAGTTGTAGTTGAAAGGATGCACCACTACCACTAAATCTTTAATAGGCGTCCAAGTAGCACCAACACCAGCATCTAAATATCCTGGGTTGTTAAAGTTGTTCAAAATGGTCGTTCTATATTCGCCCAATCCGGAAATAGCAAAGGTTTCACTTAATTTTTGTCCGTATAAAGAAGATACATTGAAAACATCTGTGGCTTCTCTCCATTTTGCATTATCGTTAGCGTTGTCTTTATCATCAAATTTAATCCAAGATAAATTTATGTTTCCAGCATTTCTCCAAAAGAAATCATCTGTATCAAGGTTAGCAAAAGCGTTGGCTGTAAACCCGATATTTCCAGACCTATTATTTGGGGATTTTTGAGCGTACCAATTATTGAAATTTGAGAAACTTCCACCAATAGTTCCAAAAGCACCTTTTTTCCAGCCTGGAAAAGCATCAATGGCATTTTGTGTAGCATCTACACGTCCTTTGGCAACTTTAAGTGAATCTTTTTGAATGGCTAATGTGGCGTGCAACTCTTCCAAAGTCTGTGCTTGTGAAGATAATATTCCAACAAATAAAGTGAGAAGCAATAGTGTTTTTTTCATTTTTTTTATAGGTTTTAAAAGGTGTGCAAATATAAAACTTTTAAAGTTTATTAATCACTTTTTAAGAAGAAGTGCTTGTGGTTTTTGACCCCAAGTTTTAGATGGAAATTACAATTAAAATACGATTATTTGTTTTTATAAAGCGGAACAGAAGAACACGCCTCGCCATACATAATGGATTTAGCAATGGGTTTTAGCTTGTTCGCCAGCATGATGTAGGCATTTGTTGGGACTGGTTTTTTGGAACAGCCTTTTATAATGATGGGTTTGTCAGTAAATTCAGAAACGTCCAAACTATTCAAAACATCTTGGTAAATGGCCGTTTCGAGAGCTTCCAAATTACCAATCATGACTTTTTCAGCAAAAGGCTCTAAATGAATGCTAATGAGCATATACGCCCAGCCGGGAATAATAGCATCTGTACTACAGGTTAACGCTACATAACTGTTATTATATTGCGACCAATTGTATTCTGAAACTTGAGCTCTAAAATCTTTTTCGCGCAGCACAAAACCTTCAAAAAGCCAATCTTTGATATCAAACAAAACACGCTGCCCTTTGGGATAATAATCCTCAAGGTTTACGGTTATTAATTTACTGTTCGCTACGCGGTTTATGATTTTGTCTGGCATTTTGATTTTTATAAAAAGTCTTTACGAATAGGCGAAAAACCATCTACAAGTTTCACGTTTTCGGTAAGGGTTTGAATACAGTGGTTGAGATTGGAAGCTACTTTAAAAACATCGCCTTCATTTAAGATATATTCCCGCCCTTCAATAAATAATTTCAAAGAACCTTTTGCAACATACGTGATTTGTTCATGTGGATGTTTATGCATGGGGTCTGGCTCAGCCATGGGACCGTTGTAAAATTCTATAATTGTAACCATCAAATCCTTTAAATATACCACTTTCCTATTTAGAGAATCGCTCAATTTTTCAAATCCTACATCATGTTTTATGATCTCATTTTCCATTGATTTAAGCTTAGTTTTTTACAAACAGATTAAAGCATCCCCAACTCCAATTTGGCTTCTTCGCTCATAAGCTCTTGAGTCCAAGGTGGGTCAAAGGTAATTTCAACTTCAGCATCTTTAACGGCGTCCAATGATTTTACTTTTTCTTCAACTTCAAGCGGTAGCGTTTCTGCCACGGGACAGTTTGGTGTGGTTAAGGTCATTAAGATTTTTACTTCGTAATCTTCATTAACGAATACATCATAAATCAACCCGAGTTCATAAATATCCACAGGGATTTCTGGGTCGTAAATGGTTTTTAAAACGTTTACTATTTTTTCGCCCAATGCGGCGGTGTCTATGGCTGTGTTGCTCATTTTTTGAAATGTTTATTCGTTGATATGTTGATGAGTTTAATCGTTTTCTAAACAATTCAACAAGTCAACTTAATTAAGTTGTGTTTGGTACGCAATCGCATACATTTTTAATTGCCTGATCATACTTACCAAGCCATTGGCCCGTGTTGGGGACAAATGTTCTTTCAAGCCGATTTGATCAATAAAATCGGTATCGGCATCTATAATATCCTTCGGGTGCTGATTGGAAAAAGTACGAATCAAAATAGCAATAATGCCCTTTGTGATAATAGCATCACTATCGGCGGTAAAAACTATTTTATCATTTTCCATTTCAGCATGAACCCATACTTTACTTTGGCACCCTTTTATGATGTTGCTATCGGTTTTGTATTGGTCGTCAATTAAGGGCAAATCCTTACCTAAATCAATCATATATTGGTAACGCTCCTCCCAATCTTCAAACATTGAGAATTCGTCTATTATTTCATTTTGAATGGCTTCTATACTCATAAATTCATTTTATACAAAAATACAAATTATGACAGCATCATTTTTGCTTTTTTAACGCCAGTTACTAAAGTGTCAATTTCTGCTTTGGTATTATAGAACGAAAAAGATGCACGAACCGTGCCCGGGATTTTAAAATAATCCATAATAGGTTGTGCGCAATGGTGTCCTGTTCTTACGGCAATGCCCAATTTATCTAAAATGGTGCCTACATCATACGGATGAATCCCTTTTAAATTGAATGAAATGACTGCTGTTTTATGTTTTGAAGTTCCGTAAATTTTCAAACCTTCAATTTGTAATAGTTTTTGGGTAGCATATTGAAGCAGTTCGTTTTCTTGTTTTGCAATGGTATCAAAACCAATCTGATTCATATAGTCAATGGCCGCTCCAAAAGCGATACCTCCACAAATGTTTGGCGTGCCAGCTTCAAATTTATGTGGCAAATCGGCATAAGTTGTTTTTTCAAAGGTAACTTCAGCAATCATTTCGCCACCGCCTTGGTAGGGTGGTAGTTTTTTGAGCCATTCCTCTTTCCCGTAAAGCATACCAACTCCTGTTGGACCACACATTTTATGGGCGGAAACCACATAAAAATCAACGTCTAATTTTTGAACATCGG
>CAXBNH010000181.1:0-6306 GCA_963976905.1 uncultured Algibacter sp. | reverse complement strand
AATTGGCATAGCCATAGTGAGTTCTTTTGCTGCCCGTGAAGTGTTTGTAGGAACATTGGCAACCATTTACAGCGTTGGCAACGATGATGAAGCCACCATAAAAAACAGAATGGCAGCAGAGATAAACCCTATTTTGGGCGGACCTTTGTTTACGTTTGCATCGGGTATTTCACTATTGTTGTTTTATGCTTTTGCCATGCAATGCATGAGTACTTTGGCTATTGTTAAAAAAGAAACCAACAGCTGGAAATGGCCTATTTTGCAATTGGTTATTATGAGCGCCTTCGCCTATATTGTGGCTTTAATAGCATTTCAATTGTTGAAATAATTCCTGCAAAGGCAGGAATCCATCATTACGAAGACGGATTCATTATAAGGAAATAAAATAATTATCGACTAAAAAAACATGAACACTATCATTCAAAACATACTCGTTTTTACTGCTATAGCATGTGCCGTTGTTTTTTTGGTTAAAAAATTCTTATGGAAAAAATCAAAATCAAAAAAGGCATGCGGGAGCGATGATGGCTGTGGTTGCCATTAAGCTATTTTCACAAACAAATTATTAGCAATCGTACTGGAAACAATCAACTCTTTAGCATTTATTTTTATAGCTATGGAATGGTCAAAAGGCTCTTTGGATATTATTTTTAAATTAGTTCCTAAAGCAATATTGTTTTTGTCCAAATATTTTAAGAATTCCGAAGAGGAATCCTTTACACCCACACAAATACAACGTGCCCCTATTTGGGCTTGTGACAAAAGAATTTTATCTATTTTTTTTATACGTCCACTTTCATCAGGTATGGGGTCACCATGGGGATCGTGCGTTGGATACTTTAAAAAAGCATCTAATTGTTGGATTAATTTTTCCGATTTAATATGCTCTAATTGCTCAGCAACCTCATGGATTTCATCCCACGAGAAATTTAGTTTTTCAGCTAAAAAGACTTCCCAAAGCCTATGTTTTCTAACAATATTAATCGCTATTTTTTTACCTTCTTCGGTTAAGCTCACTCCTTGATATTTTTTGTAATCTGCATAATTTTTATCAGATAGCTTTTTCACCATATCGGTAACCGATGATGCTTTGGTATCCATTTCTTTAGCAATAGCATTGGTGCTAACGGTTATACTGCCTTGTTTTCCTAAATGGTAAATGGCTTTGATATAATTTTCTTCTGTAAGTGTGATCATGTTCAATTTATATAAGCGCAAATATAAAATAATAAATAATCAATATATATATATATTTAGATTAATCTAAATATATATTTATATTTGCAAAAATAATTTTTAGCGTATAACTAATATTTATAATGAAAATTCTTCTAACTATCTGCTGTATATCATGGGGTATAAATGCACAAAATTTTAAAATCCAAGGTCAAATTTTTTCCGATCATGAAATACTCCCCTTTGCCAATGTTATTTTGGAAAGCACTTCTAAAGGAACAATGTCAGACGCTGAAGGAAATTACACCATCAAGGGCATAGAACCGGGAACCTATACGATAATAGCTTCCTTTCTGGGCTATAGGCCTCAAAAGAAAAAAATAACCATTACAGATGCTGATATCACAGTCCTTTTTAATCTTGAAAATGAAGCGCTGGATGAAGTTGTCATCACAGGTACACGAACCGAGAAACGAAGAACAGATTCTCCCGTGATTGTGAACCTAATCAATAGTGAGACTTTGGAAGCTGTTGTAGCGACTGATTTATCTGAAGGATTACGATTTCAACCCGGGCTTCGTGTTGAAAAGGATTGCCAAACTTGTAATTACACACAAATCCGAATGAACGGTCTGCAAGGTGGCTATTCACAAATCCTTATTAATGGACGCCCTATTTTCAGTCCGTTGACAGGCCTGTATGGTTTGGAGCAAATTCCCGTAAATATGATTGAGCGCATTGAAGTGGTTCGTGGTGGGGTTTCTGCTTTGTATGGTTCGAGCGCCATTGGCGGAACGGTCAACGTTATTACCAAAATCCCGAAGCAGAACAATTGCAGCATGAGCTATACCTACGAATCGATCGATGGCGATGCCACACAAAACCTCATCAATGGCAATGCAACTGTGGTCAGTAAAGATTATAAATCGGGGGCAAATTTTTTTGTCAGCAATCGGAAACGCCAAGCTTATGATAATAATGGCGATAACTATTCAGAAATGCCCGAACTGAAGGACAATTCATTTGGTGTGAACGCATTCTATTTACCAACTGAAAATTCAAAATTGGAATTGAGCTTAAGCAGTCTTTTCGAGTATCGTTATGGTGGCGAGCTTGTAGATAAACCCGCTTATTTGGCACAACAATCTGAAGAACGCGACCACCATGTAACTATGGCGAGTATAGATTACCAAATCAATTTCAATGAGGATAAAAGTTCGCTTATTCTATATTATGGTGGACAACAAACAGAACGTGACCACTACACAGGCATTATTCCAGATGAAGAAAATGAAGCACAAACGTTTTATGCAGAACCACCTTACGGAATTTCTGATGTAACAACACATCAAGGTGGCGCACAGCTCAACCATAAATTGGACGACTTTTTAGGAGGGAAAACCGTACTTACCGGTGGTACCGAATATATATATGACGCTGTTTTTGATGAAATTACCTCTTATAATTATTTAATTGATCAAAACACAAGAAACCTTGGCGTTTTTGTTCAGAATGATTGGGATATTTCAGAATCACTTAATTTCCTTTCGGGATTTAGAATAGATAAGCACAATTTGGTAGATCATGCTATTTTTAGCCCAAGGCTATCTTTACTTTATAAATTAAAGAAAACTACACAGTTTCGTTTAGGTTGGGGAACTGGATTTCGCGCACCACAAGCTTTCGATACCGATTTGCACATCGCCTTTGCTGGTGGTGGCATATCGAGAATCTCTTTGGCAGATGATTTGGTTGAAGAGCGTTCCAACAGTTTTACGGCTTCCGTTAATTATGATAAAGCTTCAGAGCATTTTATTGCAGGTTTTACCGTGGAGGGATTTTACACCCATTTGAATGATGCTTTTTATCAATTTCCATTGGGCGAAGATGCCTTGGGCCAACGTTTTGAAAAACGAAATGGCAGTGGGGCCACCGTAAAAGGTATTACTTTGGAAACACGGGCAAATTTCGATTATGTGTTTCAAGTAGAAGCAGGTTTCACACTACAATCGAGTCTATTTAATGATGCCGTCGAAAATATAGAAGGTTTGGAAACAAAACGTGAATTTCTGCGTACACCGAATAATTATGCTTATGCTACACTCACGTACGTGCCTACAAAAAAATTTAATGTAAGTGCAAATCTCGTTTACACAGGTAAGATGGACATTGCTCATTTTGCAGGAGAAAACACAGGGCAAACAATAGATGAATATTACAAAACCCCCTCATTCACAGAACTAAGTTTAAGGGCTGGCTATACATTTGATATCACTCGCGTAAACACGGGTTTGGAACTATACGCTGGTTTTAAAAATGTTACCAACAGTTATCAAAATGATTTTGATATAGGAAAAAACAGGGACAGTAATTATATTTATGGGCCTGGAGCACCACGCTCAGTATTTGTAGGTCTTAAAATTCAATCATTATAATTTTGATATTTTGAAAAATCTAATTAATGTTTTCTTTCTTATGTTGACCATGGCTGTTTTTTCTCAACAGGAAAAGACAGTCCAATGGTTAACTTTTGAGCAATTGTCAGACTCCCTCCATAAACACCCCAAAAAAATATGCATCGATTTTTATGCCGATTGGTGCGCACCTTGCCTGAAAATGCAACAAGAGGTGTTTACCGATGAAAAAGTCATAAAGGAACTCAATGCGAATTATTACGCCGTAAAAATGAACGTAGAAAGCACCGACACCATTCTATTTGGCAATCAAAGATTTATCAATAAACGTGCTAAACGTCGTAATCCGGTTCATGAAATCCCACTTTTGATGGCGAGCCAAAAAGACAGACCCTTTTCATTGCCCACCCTGATTTTTTTAGATGAAAACTTTCAGGCAACAGCACGCTATTTTCAGTACCTGAATGTGGAACAGTTTCTTAAAATAATTTCAGAATGAGCCTGCTAATATTTTTATTAAAGAAGTCTCCAAAATTGTGCCACTAAAAACGTCACAATAAACCCTAAAATAATTGGCATAACAGATGCAAAAACGGTCCATTTAACGCTTTTGGTTTCTTTGTATATGGTATATATAGTGGTACTGCACGGATTGTGCAATAGGCTAAAAAGCATTAGGTTTATGGCTGTTAAAAGCGTCCAACCTCCTGCTCTTAAAACATCGGCCGTGGCATCCATAGAGTCCAATTCAAACATAACTCCTGCACCAGAACCCCCAGACATTCCGGTTACCATTACGGTTAACATCAAAATAGTTGGAATGACAATTTCGTTGGCAGGAATGGCCACAATATATGCCAACAAAATAACACCGTTTAAGCCTAATAGGAATCCGAAACCATCAAGCGAATGTATCGTCCATGACGCTATACTTTCGTTGCCAATATAAATATTAGAAATCAACCATATAACGGCCCCTGCTGGTGCGGCAAACACAATAGCTCGCCATAATACAATCAACGTTCTATCTATTAGCGAAGTGTAAATGGTTTTCCAAAAACGTGGCGGTCTGTATGGTGGCAATTCTAAATTGAAAGTAGATACTTCTCCTTTTAATACTGTTTTTGACATCGCCCATGATACGGTAAACATAAACGCCATGCCTAAAACAGCAATGCCGATGACAGCTAATAATGATAATAAACTAGAAAATGATTCGGGCACCACGGCACCTATAAAAATAGTGGCGATTAGTATTTGAGTTGGCCAACGCCCGTTACACAACGAAAAATTATTGGTTATGATCGCTATTAAACGTTCTCGTGGGCTGTCTATAATTCTTGTGGCAACTACCCCAGCAGCATTACAACCAAAACCCATGCTCATGGTTAATGCTTGTTTGCCATGTGCTCCAGATTTTTTAAATAACGAATCCAGATTAAATGCTACACGGGGCAAATATCCAAAATCTTCAAGAAGCGTAAACATAGGGAAAAAGATGGCCATGGGCGGCAACATTACAGCTATAACCCAGGCTACCGCCAAATAAACGCCATCAATTAAAAAGCCATCAAGCCACCAAGGCATATGTATGCTTGCCGCCCCACTTTTTAAAGTTGGATGAACAGTATCCAACAACAGATTTGCCAACATGGAAGACGGATAATTTGCCCCAACAATGGTTAACCATAACACGGTTCCTAAAATTAAAAACATGATGGGAAACCCAAACGTTTTGCTGGTTACTATCTTGTCTATTTTTGAATCTAAACGAAAGCGTGTTTTGGAATCATCCACTTGAACCGAATCTTTCACAATATCTGAGGCGTCGGCGTAAATACTTTCCGTTAGGTTATCATGAAAATCGTCGCCTATTTGCCAACGCAGTTCATTAGATAAATCAATAATATAATCAATGTTTTTTTTGCTCATTTTTAAAATTTACACCAGTTCTCCTGATTTTAAAGCATCTATTATTTGCGTATCCCCTTCTAATAATCGGAAAGCAATCCATCTACTATTAGGAATATTTGGAAACTCTTTTTCAATCTCTTTAGTCAAGGTTTTAACTGCCTTCTCTATATTATCAGGTACATTTTTTATTCTGTGCGGTTTGCAAACAATGGTACCATTTGCTATTTCGCTTATGGTTTGAATCAATTCTGGAATCCCTTGATTGAACCTAGCACTTGTGGGCACTACGGGTATTCCTAAATCACGAGATAAGGTACGCACATCTATGGATACATGGTTTCTTTTGGCTTCATCCATTAAGTTTAAGCACAAAACCGCTTTGTCGGTAATTTCCAATATTTGAAGCACCAAATTTAAGTTGCGCTCCAACCTGTTGGCATCGGCAACAATAATGGTTACATTGGGTTTCCCAAAAAGAATGAAGTCTCTTGCCGCTTCTTCATCTTCTGAAGTTGATAGCAACGAATACGTACCGGGCAAATCAACCAATTTATACTTTTGGGTGTTGTATTCAAAACCTCCTTCTGCTCTGGTCACTGTTTTGCCCGGCCAATTTCCCGTGTGCTGCCGCAACCCTGTTAAGGCATTAAAAACAGTACTTTTTCCTGTATTTGGATTGCCAGCCAAAGCCACTACAAAATCAAAATTATCGGTACGTACACCCAATTTCTTAAGCCCATCTGCATTAAAATGGGCACAGGTTTCACAAGCACTTTTTACTTTAGTTTCCATTTTTTAGTCT
>CAXBNH010000180.1:0-6350 GCA_963976905.1 uncultured Algibacter sp. | reverse complement strand
CCCGGAGAATGTAACTGATGAAGAAGCGGCTTTTACCGTAATTGGCTCCATTGGTTTGCAAGGCATCCGGTTGTTAAACCCAACCTTTGGGGAAACGATTGTTGTGGTAGGATTGGGATTGATAGGTTTGGTAACCGCCGAATTGTTATTAGCCAATGGCTGTAACGTTATTGGTTTCGACTTTGATTCTGAAAAGGTAAAAATTGCAAAAGATAAAGGCATCATTGCCATAAATCCAGCAGAAGGTACTGATCAGGTAAAATTTGTGGAATCTTTTACCAACGGTATAGGTGCAGATGGCGTTATCATTACGGCATCCAACAAAAGCAATGAAATCATTTCCCAATCTGCAAACATGTGCAGGCAAAGAGGTAGAATTGTGTTGATTGGCGTGATAGGATTGGATATAAGTAGAGCAGATTTCTTTAAAAAGGAAATAACCTTTCAAGTGTCCTGTTCTTATGGGCCAGGCAGGTATGATGAGGAATATGAGCAAAAGGGGCACGATTATCCTGTAGGATATGTAAGGTGGACGGAAAAAAGAAATTTTGAGGCTATTTTAGATACCATTTCAAAAGGGAACCTAAAGGTTAAACCATTAATTACTGAACGTATTCCTTTGGCGGATTACAAAAAGATTTATGGAGATATGAAAAACTCCAAATCCATTGCATCCATTATTAAATACAATGCAACGGAAGCACCTCAATCTATCGTTACCATTGCCCAAAAATCTTTTGAAGGAAAAAAAGGCGTAATTGGTATAGTTGGGTCTGGAAACTTTACAAGTTCCACCATATTGCCCAATCTTAAAAAAATCAATGCGGACGTAAAATTTATTGCTAGTTCTGGCGGGTTATCCTCTACCATCATGGCAAAACGTCATAATATTGCCAATTCTACGTCAAATTATAAAGAAATTTTAAGTGATAAAGAGGTTGATTTGGTGTTGATAACTACCCAGCACAACATGCACGCTTCCATGGTTTTAGAATCTTTAAAAGCACAAAAAAGTGTGTTTGTTGAAAAACCATTGGCACTCACAGACAATGAACTTGAAGCCATCATTTCAGAGTATAATACACAAAATGTTAATGTTTCGGTTGGTTTTAACAGACGTTTTGCCCCTTTGGCAAAAAAAATGAAATCCCTTTTAGGCAATGATAGCACACCCATTAATATTGTGGCTACCATGAATGCGGGTTTTATACCTGCTGAGGTTTGGGTACACGACATGCAAGTTGGTGGCGGTAGAATTATTGGGGAAGCTTGTCACTATATAGATTTATGTACCTATTTTGCTGGTAGTAAGGTAATAGCCGTGTGCATGAACGCTATGGGCACCAACCCAGAAGAGAATACAGACAATGCAAGCATTCTTTTAAAATATGAAAACGGTGCCAATGCTGTTATCAATTATTTTGCAAACGGCAGCAAAGCATATTCCAAAGAGCGTGTAGAGGTGTATTCGCAAGAGCGCACCCTGGTTATGGATAATTGGAGAAAATTACAGGGATATGGCTTTAAAGGATTCTCTAAAACCAGCACAAAACAAGATAAAGGACATTTCAATCAATTCAATGAACTTATTGGGCAACAGCAAAAAGGCGGTTCGCCAATTATTTCTTTTGATGTGATTGTAAACACAACCAAGGCGTCTTTTGCGGCCATAGAATCCCTGAAGCAAGGCAAATGGGTAGAGATAAAATAAGATTATTGGTCCACACATTAAAGTACCTTAAGTTTAAACAGGTTTATTTTCGGTTATATTATTTAATAAGAAATAAATGCTATAAAAAGCCCTATTCAGTTCTTTTATCAGAAGATGTAAAGCCGCTTATTTGGAATGATTCGTTTTTATACCCGAATAGCTTTTTGGGCAAAAACACATTTGCGTTTCTTAATTTAAACCATCCATTTGATAAAGGAATTGATTGGAATTACCCTGCATTTGGAAAACTCTGGACTTATAATTTGAATTATTTTGATTTTTTAAATCAAGAACAAATAAACACAAAGGATGGGCTAGCTTTCATTAAGGATTATATCCAAAATGATGCTGGTTTAAAAGACGGCAAAGAACCCTATCCTATTTCGTTACGGGGCATCAATTGGATTAAGTTTTTATCAAAAAAAAACATTTTAGACAAAGAGATAAACCAAAACCTGTATAATCACTATCAAATATTATCCCATAATATAGAATATCATTTATTGGGGAATCACCTTTTGGAAAATGGTTTTTCATTGTTATTCGGTGCTTATTATTTTCAAGACGACACATTTTATAAAAAAGCAAAAAAAATTCTTTTAAAAGAACTTAAAGAGCAGGTTTTGAATGATGGCGCACACTTTGAACTGTCGGCCATGTACCATCAAATTTTATTTCACCGTTTGCTCGATTGTATCAATTTGGTAAAAAACAATCCCTGGAAACAAAAAGAACTACTGTTGTTTTTAAAAGAAAAAGCGCATAAAATGCTATCTTGGTTGCAAGCGGTTACCTATAAAAATGGCAACATTCCTATGGTAAATGATAGTGCTTATAATATTGCACCACAATCAGCCCAACTGTTTTCTTATGCAAAGGAGTTGGGTTTGCAATGGAGTACAAGTAAGTTATCAGATTCAGGATACCGTAAAGTTGAAAACAATCATTTTGAACTGTTTGTGGATGTTGGAAATGTTGGTCCAAAGTATCAACCAGGGCATGCCCATTCAGACACCTTTAATTTTGAACTTTATGTAAATGAAAAACCAATTATTGTAGATACTGGTGTTTCCACTTACGAAAAAAACAATCAGCGCCAGATAGAACGCTCCACAGCCTCGCACAACACCGTTAAAATTGGAGAATACGAGCAAACCCAAGTTTGGGGTGGTTTTAGGGTGGCCGAAAGAGCCAAAATAACGGCTCTTAAAAAAATGGGGCAAGCTATCAAAGCAACCCATAATGGCTATAAAAAGCTAAATGTGTTACATACAAGAAAATTTATACCAGAAAACCAATCCGTTATCATTCAAGATACGTTTTCCAATAAACCTAAAGAAGAAACAAAGGCATATTTGCATTTCCACCCAAGGATAAAAAAAATAGAGAACAAACAGAACACCATTAGTTTGGTTGATGAAAACATACAAATCGATCTTTCTGAAGAAGCATACAAAATAAATGTTTTAGAATATGATTTTGCTATGGGATTTAATAAAACAATAAAAGCAAAAAAGGTTGAAATTTATTTTGATACGTCCTTAAAAACCCACATCCATTTTTAAAAAACGAAACATGAAGATTTTATTTTTAACCGATAATTTTCCGCCAGAAGTAAACGCTCCAGCCACCCGTACTTACGAGCATTGCAAGGAGTGGATAAAACAGGGGGTTGAGGTAACGGTAATTACAGGTGTTCCTAATTTTCCAGAGGGGAAAGTTTTTGGAGGTTATAAAAATAAGTTCTATCAAGTGGAGTCTATAGATGGAATAAAAGTGATACGGGTCTGGACTTATATAGCAAAAAATGAGGGTTTTATAAAACGGATTATTGACTATTTAAGTTTTATGATAAGTGCTTTTATGGCAGGACTTTTTATCAAAACCGATATTATAATTGCCACCTCACCGCAGTTTTTTACTGCCATTGCAGGAAGGTGGCTGTCTTTTTGGAAACGCACACCTTGGGTTATGGAGGTTAGGGATATTTGGCCAGAGTCTATAAAGGCTGTTGGAGCCATGAACAATTCAAATCCAATTATTAAGTTTTTTGAATATTTAGAAAGAAAAATGTATAAAAGTGCCTCAAAAATTGTTGTGGTAACAGATGCTTTTAAAGACTATTTAATAACAAACCACCAAATTAAAACCTCAAAAATTGATGTTGTTAAAAATGGCGCAAACCTTGATTTATTCAAACCACAGAAAAAAAACGAGGCCTTAATTGAAAAATTAAAACTAAATAACAAATTCATTATAGCTTATATGGGAACCCATGGAATGGCCCATGCACTGGATTTTGTATTAAAAAGCGCAAAAAAGGTAACAAACAGTAGCATCCATTTTTTATTGATAGGTACCGGGGCAAAAAAGGAAGAATTGTTACAATTAAAAGAAGAACTAAAGCTGAAAAACGTTACCATGCTAGGAATGGTTTCAAAAGAAGAAATTAAAGAGTATATTTCTATTGTGGATATTAGCTTAGTGAATTTAAAAAAATCTGATACTTTTAAATCGGTCATTCCATCAAAAATATTTGAAAGCGTTGGGATGCATAAACCTATATTGTTGGGTGTTGAAGGTGAATCGAAAAAAATAATTGAGGATTATGAAGTTGGCGAAACCTTTGGACCTGAAAACGAAAAGGATTTTTTAGAGAAAATCAAACAAATGAGTGAATCACCTAAAGATTATTCCTTCGGTTATGATAAACTATTAAAAGATTTCAATAGAAAAAAATTAGCAACTAAAATGTTGAAATTTCTATCTGAATAAGTAAAGCGTATTTTATCTTATTTATTCAATCTGAATAATATTAAACACAATAGTATACCAACTATACTAAAAAATGGTATTTTTGAATAATCAAAAAACATATTTGTGCCTTTCTATTGCCCAATCATTTTTTTCATAGGAGCATATATCCTTACTTTCTTGACTATACCAAAGATTATTGCACTGGTACAGTACAAAAAGCTAATGGACAAACCTAATAGTAGGAGTTCACATAAACAAACAACGCCAACATTGGGAGGCGTGTCTTTTTTTTATGTGTTGGTATTTGCTCTTTTTTTTCTCAAGGCTTGGGGCGATTATGACGAAGCCATATATTTTATTCCTGGTCTTACCATCCTTTTTATTGTAGGGTTAAAAGATGATTTAGTAGTGCTTTCTCCATATTCAAAATTGGTTGCCCAACTCTTATCGGTCATCTTTATTCTAAGTAATGAAAGTTTTACAATACATACATTAAATGGTTTTTTTGGTATTTATGAAATCCCTATATATCTGTATTATGTTATTGGGGCTTTTATGATGGTTACCATTATTAATGCGTACAACCTGATAGACGGTATTGACGGGTTGGCAGCAATAGTAGGTATAGTGATACTCATTATTTATGCTACTATCTTTTATATGACCAAAGAGTATTTTTATTTATTGATCAGTTTGACTTTAAATGGATGCTTAATTGCTTTTCTCAAGTATAACTTGTCATCAAGTGCCTCCAATGAAAAAATTTTTATGGGAGATACAGGTTCGCTTATAGTTGGCTTTATAATAAGCACACTAACCTTAAAATTTTTGGCGTTATCGCCAGAAGCCAATGAAAACCTTCCTTTTTTAATAGAAAATATCCCTTTGATTGCCATAAGTATTTTAATAGTCCCTTTATTTGATACGGCTAGAGTGTTCACCATCAGGTTAGCCAGTAAAAGAAGCCCGTTTTCGCCTGATAGAAACCATACACATCATATTTTGATTGATTATTTTAAAATCTCCCATCAAAAAGCAAGTTTCATTATAGGGGCATTTAATTTAGTTTTTGTGTATCTTTTTATCATTCTAGGTAGTTCTTCATATAATTTATGGCTAATTACTGTTTTGGTAGCTGTGGTTATTGTTCTGGGATATTTTTTTTATAGATATGATTATAGTTTTGCTAATATTAAAAGAAAAATCCGTAATCGGAAAAGAATGGATAAATTGAAAGGCAAAGTAAAGAAGAAATAGGGTTTATGAAAAGAGTTTTAATTACTGGGGCAGCAGGCTTCTTAGGATCGCATTTGTGTGATCGTTTTATAAAAGAAGGTTATAGCGTTATTGGGATGGATAACTTTATAACGGGAGATATCAAAAACATAAAACATTTGCTAAGCCACCCTAACTTTGAATTCATAGAACATGATGTTACCGAGTTTGTAAAAATAGAAGATCATTTAGATTACATATTGCATTTCGCTTCCCCGGCAAGCCCCATAGATTATCTTAAAATACCTATACAAACTTTAAAAGTAGGGTCGTTGGGAACTCATAATTTACTGGGGTTGGCTATGGCAAAAAGTGCAAGGTTGCTTATTGCCTCAACATCTGAAATTTATGGAGACCCTTTAGTACACCCTCAAACGGAAGATTATTATGGCAATGTAAATAGCATTGGGCCACGTGGTGTTTATGATGAAGCAAAGCGTTTTCAGGAATCCATAACTATGGCATATCATAGGTTTCATGGCCTAGAAACCCGAATAGTACGTATTTTTAATACCTATGGACCACGCATGAGACTCAATGACGGTAGGGTTATACCCGCATTCATGGGGCAAGCGCTCAGGGGTGAAGACTTAACTATTTTTGGAGA
>CAXBNH010000179.1:0-6403 GCA_963976905.1 uncultured Algibacter sp. | reverse complement strand
ACGTTTTAATAGACGCGGCTTCGTCAAATGAGCCGTAAAACTCTGACATTCCCATACAACCGAGACCTAAGCGGTTTACTTTTAGTGTACTCTTTCCTAAGATTGTTGATTTTTTCATTTTCATTTGTTTTTTTTGATTTGAAATACAAAGTTAGGCAATTCAAAGAACAGGCGATTGTAAATAACAATCCGTAATTTGCAACATTCAATCAATTTCTAAATTTTAATGGTGCTATGTTTGTGTGTTTTTTGAAAAAATTTGAAAAGTGAGCTATTTCATCAAATCCCAAAACAAAAGCGATTTCAGAAATACTCCAAGGAGTTTGTTTCAGCAAGATCTTGGCTTCTTCCACTATTCTGCCGTTGATAATTTCTGTGGTGTTTTTTCCTGTAGTTTCTTTTAATACCTTGTTTAAATGATTGGTGTGCACCGATAGTTTTATGGCAAAATCGGCCGGGGTTTTTAGTTGAATGGTTTGCGAAGTATTTTCAATAGGAAATTGCCTTTCTAAATACTCGATAAATAAAGAGGAAATTCTGCCGGAAGCGTTTGTTGTGCTGGTTGAACTCGATATTGGTTTTAACTTTTGCCCGATATGGAGGAGTTCTATAACATAATTGCGAAGCAAATCATATTTAAAAGCATAGTTGGAGGATATCTCTGCATTCATTTTCTTGAATATCAATTCAATTTCATTGTATTGCCCGTCATTCAACTGATATACAAAATCGCTGCCGGGTTCGTAAATGGGCAGCTCATCTATCAATAAACCTGTTTTGGATTTAGACAAAAACGCTTTGGTAAAAACACAGAAAAAACCAGATTGTTCATTGGTTTCCGGTATATACCTATATGGAATTTTTGGAGTCGCAAATAGTATTCCTTGCTTTTCAATAAACACAGATTTATCTGCAAATTCTACTAAATTTTTTCCTTTTATCAAACTGATTTTATAGTAAAATCTTCGGTTATAAGTCATTTCAGATTTACTCTTTCCACTGAAATAAATTTTTTTGGTATCAAAGACATTAAAATGCCCCAAGTCTTTTGAACCACTGTTTTCGAGTAAAGTATCAACCAAAGCATTGCCTTCGCCAAAAATTTCTTTGTAGAAGTCAAGGATGCCAATATTTTCCATATTTACAAAATTCAAATAATGATAAAGGTATGCAATTTAAAAGTTAAAATGAATTAGGAAAAGAGCAATAGTTCTCTGTTTTGATTTTGAAAATACTGACAAATAAGCTTGTATTGAAGAGCTCAATGTGTATGAAGGACTTAGTCAAAAGCCGTTGATTTTTCGTTATCCTTACTACACAACCGAAAAACCTCGTATATTTAACCGCAAGAATCCATACAAAAAAACGTTAGAGTTAGATGCCCCGCAAACTCCCCAACTGACCGACAAATGAAAGACGACCACGCCCAGACACACAAACTGGCCTTTCGGTAAAATCAAAATAGCTAATCAAAACGCTTTCTTAAACACTGACAGCTTTCGCAACCTACTCCTTATTTCCGATAACCATTTTTCGGTGTTGTAAGCCCCACGATATCATAGTATCCAAAACCGTATTGAGGGAGTTCCCCGATTTTGACAGTTCATACTCTACGGTAACAGGTATGGTATTATAAACATTGCGAATTACAATTCCGTTAGCTTCCAAGTCTTTTAACTCTTTGGAAAGCATCCTGGGAGTAATCTTAGGGATTTCTCGTTCCAATTCCTTAAAACGTTTTTTACCATAAAGCAAAGAACCTATAATGGGCAGTTTCCATTTTCCATTCAACACATTCATGGTATCATTTATGGCCAATACAAATTCCCCAGAACAATTTTTTATTTTTTTTAATTGTGATATTTTACTCATTTTGTCTAGTGTTTGTTTATGCTATAGTAAAGTATAGTAATATACTCTGGTATAGTAGTTACTAAAGTATAGCAAAATTAAGTATCTTTGTATCGTTAAAAAAATAAATCACCACAAAACTAAAATTAATTATGAGTAAAATGTTTATTACAGGAGCAACAGGTCAATTAGGAAAGTCAACTATTAACTTTCTGCTGCAAAAAGGAGTTGCAGCAAGTCAAATTTCGGTTTTGGCAAGAGATGAGGCTAAGGCAACAGAACTAAAATCTCAAGGTATAGATGTAAAAATTGGAAATTATGATGATTTGGGTTCACTGCGTTTAGCAATGCAAGGTATAGAAACCATGCTTCTGATTTCTTCTAGCGAAATGACCAAAAGCAGAGCGGTACAGCATATCAATGCAATTAAAGCAGCAAAAGAAAATGGTGTGAAGCACATCATCTATACCGGTTTTATGAGAACCCATGAAGACCCAACATCTCCGCTTTGGTTTATAGCCGAAGATCATGTGAAAACAGAAAAATACCTTAAAGAATCCGAAATTACCTATACCATTTTTGCAAACGGTTTTTATATGGATATGTTGATGGATTATGTGGGGGAACAGATATTGGAAACCAAAACCATTTTTGTTCCGGCAGGTGATGGAAAAATAAATTTTGTACTGCGTAATGAAGTTGCTGAGGCTCTTGCTAACGTGCTAACTACAAACGGTCACGAAAATAAAACGTACAACATCGGTATCGAACAACCTGTATCGTTTGGGGAAATTGCGAAGCACATTTCTGAAGTTACCGGAGTTGCGATCAATTATGTTACACCCGAACCGGACGCTTATCAACAAACCCTAATGCAACATGGTGTGCCAGAGGATTACGCTCGTATGTTTACAGCATTTGCAGTTGCTTTTGCTGCCGATACTGTGAATGTTCCTACAATTGAATTAACTCAACTACTCGGTCGTAAACCAACTTCAGTTCAAGAATTTCTTTCGGCAAAATTTAAAAAATAGAAGGTTATTAACACTAAATGATTAAACTGAAATTCGAATACTCTAAAAATTTATTCACATGAAAAATATTTTTGTTTTTATATTAAGTTTTGCAATGTTTGCAGCACACGCTCAAAAGATAGTGTCTTATACGGATGGCAATCAGAAACTTGAGGGTCTTATCTATAGCCCTAAAAAAGGTGTTGCTAACGGAAATGCAGTTTTACTTCTTCCTGCTTGGATGGGAATTGATAACAACGCAAAAGAAAATGCCAAAGAATTGGAAAAATTAGGTTATACAACCTTTGTAGCTGATATTTATGGAGTTGATAAAAGACCTAAATCTCCAAATGAAGCAGCAACAATTGCTGAATATTATAAAACTAATATTAAAGACTATCAAAATAGAATTCAATTAGCTTTGAATGAATTAATTAAGGAAGGAGCTAATCCTGATAAAATAGCGGTGATTGGTTATTGTTTTGGAGGAACCGGAGCTATTGAAGCAGCAAGAACGAATATGAAAGTTAAGGGAGTAGTTTCTTTTCATGGTGGCCTAGGAAGAGACTCATCAAGAACAATTGAACCAATTTTAACAAAAGTTTTAGTGCTTCATGGTGCAGATGACTTTTTTGTACCTGAACCAGAAATAAAAGCTTTTCAAGATGAAATGAGGACCGCAAAAGCAGATTGGCAAATGACCTACTATGCTAATGCTGTACACGCTTTTACCCACAAAGATGCAGGTGATGATAATAGTAAAGGTACTGCTTACAATGAAAAAGCCGCCAAAAGATCATGGCAGGCCATGTTAGATTTTTTTCAAGAAATTTTTAAATAATAGAAATCTTACTTTTGGTTTTGCCAACTACAATTTCCCATTTTTTTAATCATTAAAAATATAATGACAAAATTAACAAACAAAATAACCGTTATCACCGGAGGTTCTGGAGCAATAGGTTCCACTACGGCCAAATTATTTTTAGCCGAAGGTGCAAAAGTAGTATTGGTAGATATTAATGAAAGTGCTTTGAGCAAGGTAGCATCAGAGCTAAACAGTCCGAATGTGAGTTTTGTAGCAGCAGATGTTACAAAGACAAGCGATGTACAAAAATATGTGCAACATACGGTAAATACATTCGGAAAAATAGATGTATTCTTCAACAATGCAGGAATAGAAGGTGTTGTAGTTCCATTAACCGAATATCCTGAAGATGCGTTTGACAAATTAATCAATGTCAATGTAAAAGGTGTATGGATGGGGTTGAAATATGTATTGCCACAAATGAATGATGGTGGCAGCATTATCAACACTTCATCAGTTGCTGGTCTTATGGGAACTGCAAATATGATTGCCTATACCGCCAGTAAACATGCAGTTATTGGGATTACCCGCACAGCAGCATTGGAAGCAGCTCCACGAGGAATCCGTGTAAATTCTATTCATCCTTCTCCTGTTGACAACCGTATGATGCGTTCGTTGGAAGATGGATTTGCTCCTGGATCAGGTGAAACCGTCAAAAAGAATTTTGAAATGGCTATTCCAATGAAAAGATATGCCACAAACGATGATATAGCCAAAGGTGTTTTGTTTTTAGCTTCTGAAGATAGTAAATTTATGACTGGCACTAAGCTAGTCATAGATGGAGGCATGTCAATGGCATAAAGGTTTTTTACTAAAGATAATCCCAAGTGTCAATATAATACTTGGGATTTTTTTAAATTTTGAAAATAAAGGTAACAATGGGACTACCGTCTTTTGGCTCCAACTAAAAATATGACATTTTGGTGTCACCAAAATAGCAACACGTTTTAAGAAATGGATTAAAATTTTTTATAGTGTAAAAAATGCATCCAGAAACCGATTTGGAAGTGAAAAAAGGAAAAATTTGCACCCCAGATAAGCAATGTATATAATATCAACCACAATAGTGAAGCACGGCTAGCATTATAATAACCTATGAAAAAGAACATTGAATTTGGCATTTCCACCTTTGCCGATGTTATGCCCGACCCACATACGGGCGTAACTATTTCACAAGCAGAACGCATTCGGCAAGTGGTTGATGACATTCTTTTATCGGACGAGTTAGGTATTGACTTTTATGGCGTAGGCGAGCATCACCGAAAGGAATTTGCAGTTTCATCGCCAGCGATAGTGTTGGCTGCAGCTGCAGGAAAAACCAAACACATTACATTGGGTAGTGCCGTTTCAGTTTTATCGACCAGCGACCCTATTCGTGTGTATCAAGATTTTGCTACAATTGACGCAATCAGTAATGGACGAGCAGAATTGCTGGTTGGGCGTGGTGCATTTACCGAATCATTTCCTTTGTTTGGTTTCGACCTCAATCAATACGATTTATTGTTTGATGAACGACTTGAATTGTTACTTAAAGCAAGAGACAAGGAGTTTGTTACCTGGAGCGGAAAGACAAGAAGTCCGATTGACAACTTAGGCGTTTATCCACGTACCGAAAAACCATTGAACATATCTATGGCCTTGGGTGGTTCTCGGAGTACAGTCATTAAAGCGGCAAAACTTGGACTTCCCGTGGTTCTGGCTATGTTGGGTGGCAATATTGTTGATTTCAGTAATTACGCAAAATTGTATCGCGCGGTAGCACAAGAAAGCGGACACGATTCGGATAAATTAAAATTCAGCGTTCACGCACACGGTTTTGTGCTTAACAACAGCAAAGAAACAGCCGACACATTTTTTCCATACATACAGTATTACAGAAATCACTTATTGGGAGAACGTGGTTTTCCGCCTTACACCAGAGGCGACTTTGATTATGCGCGTTCAGCAGGACAAGGATTATTTGTAGGTGGCCCCGAAGAAGTAGCTGACAAAATTATGCTGCTTATTAAACATTTGAACATTGAAAGGTTTATCATTCAAATGCCTTTGGCGACAATGCCCCACGATATTGTTAAAGAAGCAATCAGCGTTTATGCCACAAAAGTAATTCCGCTTGTCAGAGAGAAAATTGAAGCGGAATACTAATTTAAAACGACAGACAACGAACGACAAAGAACCACAGCCGCTTCAAACGATTAGATGAAAAGAAGAAAATTTATAAAAAATACATTAGCAACAATATTAGGTATGGCTACATTAAACGAACTAAAGGCATTTACGGATGCTTTGCCCACACAAAGTAAAAAAATGCCGGTGCTGTTTACCTCTCACGGAAACCCTATGGATATTCCTGTTTCAAGAAGTGATAGGGAATTTTGGCAAAAACTTTATGATTTAGGAATTAATCTTCAAAAAAATTATGAGGTGAAAGCTGCATTGGTTGTATCAGCACATTGGTGTACTAAAGGCACATTCGTAAATGTTTCTCCTGATCAAAAACAGATTTACGACTACTATGGTTTTCCCGAAGAATACTACAAAGTGTATTACAATGCCAAAGGTTCGCCCGATATTGCCCGCGAAGTAATGAAAATCGTTCCTTCCGTTTCCGAAACAACCGATTGGGGATTAGACCACGGTGCATGGCCAATGCTGATGCACTTATTTCCCGATG
>CAXBNH010000178.1:0-6419 GCA_963976905.1 uncultured Algibacter sp. | reverse complement strand
GAAGTTCAAGTCTTCATATAATAATTTATCCTCATAGCCTTTACTAACGCCTTTTGCCTCAATAACATTCGTTCCTAAACGTGGGCCATTGGGAATATAGATTTCCAATTTCTCATCAAGCTGCTTTTGGTCTTGACTCATCAATTTATCATAATTGTTCAAACGCGCTTTTTGCTTGGTCTGTCGCCCTTTAGCCCCTTGGCGCACCCATTCTAACTCACGTTCCAACGTTTTTTGGCGTTTGGAAGCCGTTTTGCTTTCCTGTGCCAAACGTTTTGATTTTTGATCCAACCAAGAAGAATAGTTTCCTTTCCACGGAATGCCTTCCCCTCTATCCAATTCCAAAATCCAACCGGCTACGTTATCAAGAAAATACCTATCGTGTGTCACGGCAATTACAGTCCCTTTATATTGTGCCAAATGATGCTCCAACCAATGTACCGATTCGGCATCTAAATGGTTGGTAGGTTCATCCAACAACAACACATCGGGTTCTTGCAAAAGCAATCGGCATAACGCTACTCGGCGGCGTTCCCCACCAGAAAGCACACTTATTTTTTTGTCGCTATCTGGGGTGCGCAAGGCATCCATGGCTATTTCTAATTTGGTATCGAGTTCCCAAGCATCGGCCGCATCAATTTGATCTTGAAGTTCCGCTTGACGGTTCATCAGTTTTTCCATTTTGTCTGGATTTGAATACACTTCTTCCAAACCAAACATATCGTTGATTTTATTATATTCATCAAGAATGGCAACAGTTTTTGCAGCACCTTCCTTTACAATTTCCAAAACGGTTTTTGATTCGTCCAGTTTAGGTTCTTGCTCTAAATAGCCAACGGAATAATCTTGTAAAAACGTCACGTCACCTTGGTAGTTTTTATCAACACCCGCAATGATTTTGAGCAAAGTGGATTTTCCAGAACCATTAAGTCCTAAAATGCCAATTTTGGCGCCATAGAAAAAACTCAAATATATATTCTTTAAAACGGGCGTATTTGCGCCTTGAAATGTCTTGGTTAATCCAGACATTGAAAAAATTACTTTTTTATCGTCACTCATTATAATTTACGATTTTTGATTTACCATTTTTTAAACCCGTCCATTTAAGGCATTAAAAACCCAAGCAATGGCAAAAAAGCCAACTCCGACCGCTGCAAATCCATAGCCTGCAACTTCCTTGTATTTTGTTGCCCCAAGAGCTATTAATCCTAGTCCTACAAATATCATAATCCATGTAGCCCATGCTAACACTGTGTTTTTATTCATTGCCATAGTTGTTTAATTTTATTATTAGGGCGCCCCTTGCATAAACAATAAGGTCAGGGTTTTGATTATATCTTTCAATTTTTCATTAAAATCAAAAGGATACCACTACAATCCGTTGCGCAAATTTAAAAGACAAATATCGTACTTTTAGAAGTAAATTTGAAGTTTATAAATACAATTATTTAGTAAACAATTATTAATAATACTCAAACCTGTTTTGTTTAACTACTTAAATGAACTGCTGATGGCTTGTTTTCAAATAATTTCCATGGAAATTAATATTATTAACATTAATTTAAAAACACCTCTATAAATATTTTATTAATACACTTTAAAGCATGTTATTTTCAAGACTTCTCAATTAACGTTATTTTATTATTTATTATACCAAAACCTATCCTATACTCATTATTTTTGCAACTGCTTTTACACTAAAAATAAGTTATACAAAAAAAATGAATAAAGCCCTACTCTCTTTGGCTATTGGCGGATTTGGTATCGGACTTACCGAGTTTGTTATAATGGGGATACTTCCCGATATAGCATCCGCTTTTTCAATTAGTATTCCCAAAGCTGGTCACTTTATATCTGCTTATGCTTTGGGAGTTGTTATAGGGGCTCCTCTACTTACGGGATTAGGTAGCAAAAGACCTGCTGACAAAGTTTTACTTTTACTCATGCTATGGTTCACTATATTTAATACATTATCTGCTTTTGCTACTGATTATACATCCTTTATAATTTTAAGATTTTTATCGGGATTGCCACATGGTGCCTTTTTTGGTATAGGTGCTGTTGTTGCTGGTAAATTATCGAAACCAGGAAAAGAGGCCCAAGGCATAGCTATTATGTTTAGTGGCTTGACCATTGCCAATCTTTTAGGTGTTCCGCTAGGAACTTATTTAGGCAAACATTTTAGTTGGAATATATCTTTTTTAATGGTAGGTATTGTTGGTGTTATGGCTGTTTTAGGGGTTAAATTCTGGATGCCCATACTAAAACAATCGTCTGAATCAAATTTCTTCAAGGAATTTAGAATTTTTAAACGTTTAGAGCTTTGGCTCATCATACTATTAACCACCATAGGAACTGGTGGTTTTTTTGCTTGGTATAGCTACATTGCCCCACTAATTACTGATGTTGCAGGACACCCCGATGAAATGGTATCGCTAGCTATGGTGCTGGCTGGGTTAGGTATGGTTATTGGTAATTTTATTGGAGCTAAACTTGCTGAAAAATTTTCACCAATAAACGCTATTATAATAACCTTGGTTTTTATGGTTATTTTCTTATCGCTTAACACCTATCTAGCTTCTAGCAAATCTTTAGTTTTAGTAATGACTTTTATAATAGGCACTATTACCTTTTGCTTATCGACCCCCATACAAGTTGCCATTATCAATGCATCGAAAGGCTCTGAAACCCTAGGGTCTTCTCTTAATCAAAGTGCTTTTAATATAGGGAATGCATCAGGCGCTTATTTTGCAGGTTTACCTATTGCAATGGGTTATGGATATACCGCTGCCGATTGGGTTGGAGCCGCTATGGCCGGTATTGGCGTGTTTATAGCACTAGGAATTATTTTTATAAGAAAACAAAAGCGTCTTAAAAAAACACAGTTTATAACAAATATGACTTAGAGACTATTTAATAAAATTTAAACAGTCTCTTAAAACATTTATAAATTTAGAGGTACTTCTATAAATAATATTCCTGAATCTGTTTTAGCATTAATTTTAAAATCATGGGTTTCGGATATACCTATAGCATCTCTGGTTTCTAAAACGGTATCGTTAATTACAGTTTCTCCAAAAACTGTCATCGCATAAACGCCATGATTCTCGCTTTTTAAAGTATATTTAAACGACTTACCTTCACTTAAATCAATTCTAGAAATAACTGCATCTTGATGGATTTTCAAACTGCCTTCATGGTTTTCATCAATGGATGTTACCAAAGTTTGCAATGTATTTTTTCGGTCTTTTGCATCAAAAGTTTTTTGTCCATAACGAGGCTCAACATTCCTCTGATTAGGAATGATCCATATTTGGAACAAACTTAAATGTTCGTCTTCAGAACCGTTGATTTCTGAATGTTGTAACCCCGTTCCTGCGCTCATAACCTGGACTTCACCAGACTCAATAGACTGCCATTCATTATGCATGGAATCACGATGTTTAAGCACACCCTTTAACGGAATGGTTATGATTTCCATATTATCATGCGGATGGGTTCCAAAACCCATTTTGGGTGCAATCATATCATCATTCAATACGCGCAGCGCACCAAATTGAACTTTATCTTTGTCAAAATAATTTGCAAAACTAAACGAATGGTTGGCTTGTAACCAGCCATGATTAGCAAATCCTCTACTATCGGCTTTGTGGATTATTGTTTTCATATAAATTTTATTTTGTCATTTCCTTGAAAAAGGAAATCATTTTAATTAGTATTATTTTTTTAGATTACTTTCCGATAGCTATCGGGATTCGCAGGAATGTTATCGCATTTTATCAAGCAAATTGCTTAATTCTTCTGCTTCGGTTTCATTCAAATTTTTTAATACGTCTTTATTGAAGTTATTGGGAATAGCTTCTAAAAGTTCTTTGCCCTCTTTAGTAATTATTATTTTAACAACACGCCTGTCGTTTTTGGACGGTAAGCGTTCTATATAATTTTTGGCACATAATTTATCCATCAATCGGGTGGTGTTCGGTGCGCGCTCTATCATTCTATCTTTTATCACTTGCACATTTAAAGGTTCATTAGCACCATTTAAAATCCTTAAAATATTGTACTGCTGTGGCGATATGCCAAAAGGTTTAAAAAATTCATTTTGATGGCTCGTAACCCAATTGGCGGTGTACAAAATATTCAACAAGGCTTTTACCCTGTTGTTCGGAAACTTTGAATTGATGTCTTTTGATAAATCTCCCATATTGTCAATAATAATTAAATATTTTTATCATTGACCCTAAAAGATAAAGCTCTAGAAGGGCAAGCATCAATTTGAGATTTCAAAGCCTCGGTTGAAGCATTATCAATCTTAATCCATGGCTTTTCTTTAGGATTGTAAACTTCGGGCAGTCGCTTTACGCAAATCGCAGAATGAATGCATTTTTGGGGTTTCCAAATAATGGTAATGTCGCCATTGGAATACTCTTTAGCAATAGTGTTGTCTGTGCTCATATTGTAAAAATTATGGTTAAAATATAATTAGGCTCTAAATTCCTGATATTCTAGCGTTTCATCAAATACCTTTTTCACGTACGGACAGGTTGTGATCGCTTTTAAGTGATGTGCTTTCATAAAATCTACAGATGCTTTTACCAGTTTAAGCCCTAAATCTTTACCTCTAAAAGCCTCTTCAATAAAAGTATGGTTGATATCTATGTGTTTGTCGTTGATAAATACATAGGTCATTTCCCCTATGTCTTCACCATCTTTTTCGAGATGGAATTTACCCCTATTGTTGAGTGCTGTGTGCTTTACTTCCATTGTTTTTATTTTAAAGTGAATTTTCAAATTGTTTGACTGCTTCTTTTAATTTAGTATCAAATTCTGCATCAATAATTTTGCCTTCTGAAAATTTATCATTGAAGAAAGGTAACGAAAATTCCGCAGCAATTTTAGCATCGTGATATGGAAACCTTGTGCTTGCCATTTCTAAAACAGATACACCGCCCCTACCGCCTGGTGCCGTAGCCATTAAAAGCATCGGTTTCCCTAAGAATGTTTTGCTTTCAATTCTTGACATCCAATCAAATAAATTTTTAAACACAGCCGAATAGGCACCATTGTTCTCTGCTAAAGAAATCACAATACCATCGGCATCTTTTATCAAATTTATAAATGTGTGGGCGTTATCGGGGATTCCTTTTTCATTTTCCAAATCCATACTGTAAATGGGCAATTCAAAATCGTTCAAATCTAAAATTTTTGTATTCACGTTTTCTATTAAATTGGAAGCATAAATCGCCAATTGTTTATTTATTGATTTCTTACTGTTGCTTCCTGCAAAGGCTATGATATTTTTCATTTCTAAGTTTTTGTTTCAACAAAATTACAAAAAATAAATTTAGTTTCCAAGGAAACTATTTCCGTGTAAAATATTTTAACGTTTTATTTAGATAATTCTTTTTGATTAAAAAAGGTTGACTTATAAATTTAGAGGCAATACTTTTGTATTTTTAGCTTTTAAACAAAGTATTCGATGGACATCAACTTCAATAAAAACGAAGATTATAACAAGCTTTTAATTTCAGATTTAACTAATCGCCTAACCCAAGTTAAACTGGGCGGTGGCAAAAACAATATTGAAAAGCAGCATAAAAAAGGAAAGATGACGGCACGCGAACGCATGGATTATCTTTTGGATGCAGGCTCAAAATCCATTGAAGTTGCTGCATTTGCAGGAGAGGACATGTATCAAGAACACGGCGGATGCCCATCTGGTGGTGTGGTTGTTAAAATAGGCTATATAAAAGGAAAGCAATGTGTAGTAGTTGCCAATGATGCCACCGTAAAAGCGGGTGCTTGGTTTCCTATTACCGGAAAAAAGAATTTGCGGGCGCAAGAAATAGCCATTGAAAACCGCTTGCCCATCATTTATTTGGTAGATTCTGCCGGGGTATATTTACCTATGCAAGATGAGATTTTTCCGGATAAAGAACATTTCGGACGCATATTTAGAAACAACGCCATTATGAGCAGTATGGGCATCACCCAAATTGCTGCCGTTATGGGAAGTTGCGTTGCTGGTGGCGCGTATTTGCCCATTATGAGTGACGAGGCCTTGATTGTGGATAAAACAGGAAGCATCTTTCTGGCTGGCAGTTATTTGGTAAAAGCAGCCATTGGGGAAACAATTGATAATGAAACTTTAGGAGGTGCCACAACCCATTGTGAGATTTCTGGCGTGACCGATTATAAAGCGAAAAATGATGCTGATGCCTTAAACACCATTAAGAATATTATTGATAAAATTGGCGATTATGATAAAGCTGGTTTTAATCGAACGGATTCAAAAAAGCCCAAAGAAAATCCCGAGGATATTTACGGTATCATCCCGAAAAGCCGAGCCGACCAATATGATATGTATGAAATCATCAAACGTTTAGTTGATGATTCAGAATTTGATGAATATAAAGCAG
>CAXBNH010000177.1:0-6419 GCA_963976905.1 uncultured Algibacter sp. | reverse complement strand
ATACCAGCATTTAAAGCCACAAGCGTAAAACCCATAGAAGCATTAAGAGAAGAATAAACAATCAAGAAAATGAATAAAACAGTAAAAATTATTTTAGGAATCGTTGTTTTAATACTGCTGGTCGTGGTGTTAAAATACTTTAAAGATGCCAATTCAAAAGCCATTGAAGATTTTAAGGTGGAAGCGCCTTTCTATACGTCTATCAACACAAAAGCCGTGGCAACGGGAAAATTAAATCCAGAGGAAGAAATTGAATTAAAACCACAGATTTCTGGAATTGTAGATAAAATTCTTGTGGAAGAAGGCGATATTGTTAAAAAAGGCGATTTAATTGCTACCATTAGAGTCGTGCCAAATGAGCAAAGTTTGGTAAGTGCCAAAAGTAGGATTTCATCAACTAAATTATCGTTTGAAAACACAAAAACCTTGTATGAAAGAAATAAAACACTTTTTGAAAAGGGCGTGATATCAAAACAAGATTTTGAAAATAGCGAATTGTCTTTTAACCAAGCAAAAGAATCGTTGGCACAGGCACAAAACGATTACCAAATTATTAAACTAGGGTCTATTTCAGGTGGAAGTTCTGCTAATACCAATATTATTGCCCAAATTCCAGGGACTATTTTAGAGATTCCAGTTAGGGAAGGCGACCAAGTAATCCAGAGCAATAACTTTAATGCAGGAACCACCATCGCCACCATCGCAGATATGAGTTTGATGATTTTTGAAGGAAAAGTTGATGAAGCCGATGTAGGGAAACTAAAAGAAGGTAAGGATATCAAAGTGATTTTAGGAGCCATCAACGATAAAGAGTTTCCAGCAAAATTGACTTTTGTAGCACCAAAAGGTATTGAGGAAAATGGTGCCGTTCAATTCGTCATAAAAGCAGATGTGTCCATTGATTCTACAATAAATATACGCGCAGGTTATAGTGCCAACGCCGAAATAGATATTGAAAGTAAAGATAGTGTGTTCGCCATTAGGGAAGCCTTGTTGCAATACAACAGAATTACCGAAAAGCCTTTTGTTGAAATCTTGGACGGGGACAATAAATACAGAAAGGAAAATGTGGAATTAGGGTTATCTGATGGTATTAATGTTGAAATTACCGAAGGCATTAAAGAAGGCGATAAAATAAAAGTTTGGAACAAAGCATCAAGCGATAATGAAGATGAGGAAAATGGAAACGAAAGAAGAAACCGTTAATATGAAGCTATTTAAAAAAATAATTTTAAGTTGTTTGTTCTTTGTAGCAGTCACATCTTTTGCACAAGAAAAAAAGTGGACACTTCAAGAATGTGTAAACCATGCGCTTGAAAATAATATTTCAATACAGCAAAGCGAAAATACGTTGTTGGTAGATGAACAAAATGTGATTGCCGCCAAAGGACAGTTGTTGCCATCTGTTAGTGCGAGTGCCTCACAAGGGTTGAGTTTAGGGACAAGCTTGGTAGCCCAAGGGATATTTGCTGATAGAACGAGTCATTCTACAAATATAGGTTTAAGTGTGTCTCAAAATGTTTTTGATGGGTTTAGGACCATAAACAGCTATAAACAATCGCAACTAAGTTTAGAAATAGACAGGTTAGAGCTCAGTCGCATAAAAGACGATATATCTTTAAATGTTGTGAATGCCTATCTAAATATATTGTTCAACAAAGAAAATTTAGAAACCGCAGAAGCGCAATATCAGTTCAGCGAAAAGCAATTAGAGCAAGTTAAAAATTTAGTAGATGCAGGTGTACAGCCCAAGGCGAATATTTTTGATGCTGAAGCCACTTTAAGTAGAGATGCACAACAGGTAACTATAGCAGAAAACGGCTATAATTTAGCATTACTTTCCCTATCCCAATTGTTACAAGTGCCGTTTGATGATTTTAATGTTGAAATTATAAATATAGATAGTCCTTCTGAAGCTTTATTATATAATAGCGTAACACCTGTTTTAGACTATGCTTTAGAAAACAGAAATGAAATTGCAATAGCTGAAAAAAATATTGAAAATGCCCAATTGAATACAGAAATTTCTAAAAGCGGTTACCTTCCAAATGTGTCGCTAAGTTATGGTTTTGGCGCAAATGCTTTTTATTCCAATTTAGCTAATAACGAAGCCGCATTTTTTGATCAATTAAATGATAATAAAGGACATAGTTTTAACCTTAGGGTGGGGATTCCTATTTTTTCTAGATTTCAAAACAAAACGGCGGTTGCTAAATCAAAAATCCAAGAAGCCAATAGTAAACTAAATTTAGAACAGGCCAAATTGAATTTAGAGTCCAACATACAGCGTGCTTACACCGATGCACAAGCAGCTTTTAAGGCGTATTTGGCGGCAAAAAAATCAAAAACATCACAAGAGTTGGCCTTCAATAATTCCAAAGAACGCTATGATATTGGGGCTATGAATGCTTTTGAATTGGAACAGGCTCGTATTCAGCTTATAAACGCGCAATCTTCTTTAATAAATGCGAAGTATGATTTTGTTTTTAAGACAAAAGTTTTAGACTTTTACATGGGAAAATCTTTAACAAAATAATTTTGCCACGAATACACTAATAAAACAGATGATTATACATTGCTTAAAATAATCACGAAAAAAAATCTATAGATTTTTTTTTAAAAATTAGTGCTATTCCTTTTAATGTTAATCCAAAATATAAGGAGATTAGTGTATTCGTGGCTTTTTTTATTTCATTGTAGCATCACGTTAAACTAATATCAAAAAGTAAAATGAGTCCATATATACTAAACATAGAAACAGCAACCACCAATTGCTCGGTATCACTTTCAAAAGAAGGAAAAACCATTGTTTTAAAAGAAGACAATGATAAAAATTATTCGCATGCAGAAAAACTCCATGTGTTTATAGATGCTGTTTTGAAGGAAGCAAAAATCGCTTCAAATGACTTAAGTGCTATTGCGATCAGTAAAGGGCCAGGGTCTTATACGGGTTTGCGCATTGGGGTTTCGGCAGCAAAAGGCCTCTGTTTTGCGCTTGATAAACCTTTGATTTCTGTTCCTACTTTAGAAGCTTTGGCCAATCAAGTTGTGGCAAATGATGGCATTATTGTGGCGATGCTCGATGCTAGGCGCATGGAGGTGTACTCGGCTATTTTTGATGCAGATTATAATGAAATTAGGGAAACCGAAGCGCAAATTCTAAATGAAGATTCCTTTTCTGATTATTTAGAAAAAGGAAAAGTTTATTTTATTGGTAATGGTGTTGAAAAAACAAAAGCGTTGATCCATCATCCCAATGCTATGTTTGTTGAAAATAAATTGCCGTCAGCAAATGACATGAGCTTGTTGGCATATCACAAGTACAAAAAAAGCGACACAGAAGATGTCGCTTATTTTGAACCTTATTATTTAAAGGATTTTGTGGCTTTAAAACCGAAGTCTTAAGCATTTTTACGTATTTCAACTTGATGTGGGTAAGGGATTTCAATACCGGCCGCATCTAGTGCTTCTTTGGTTTGTTCGGTAACATCAAATTTTACTGTCCAGTAATCTTCTTTTTTGACCCAAACACGCGTAAAAAAGTTGATGGAACTGTCTGCCAATTCTGATACGTTTACGGCGACTGCTGGGTCTTTCAATATTAATGGGTTTGAATTGATAACGCTTAAAATAACCTCTTTGGTTTTCTTGATATCAGAATCATAGCCAACTCCAAAGGTAAAATCGACTCGGCGCGTATCTTCTACACTATAATTAACAATATTGCCATTTGATAGGGCGCCATTAGGGATGATGACTATTTTATTATCTGGCGTGTTAAGTTTGGTTGTGAAAATTTCAATTTCTTTTACCGTACCACTTTCGCCTTGGGCCTCAATAAAATCGCCAATTTTAATCGGTTTGAAAATCATAATCAAAACGCCCCCAGCGAAATTCCCTAAGGACCCTTGAAGTGCCAAACCAATGGCTAAACCAGCGGCGGCTATAATAGCGGCAAAAGACGTGGTTTCAATACCTACTGTGCCTAACACAACTATTATCAAAACAATTTTTAATGTCCATTTTAATAAATTCGATAAAAACTTCTGAAGGCTTAGCTCATAATCGCCTTTAGCCATGATTTTTTTTGCTGCTTTTAACAATTTGCCAATAACCCAAGAACCAACAATCCAAATGACGGCGGCCAATATAACTTTGAGGCCATACTGTATTGCTAGGTCAATCCATTTTTGTGTTTCAAAATTTTCTAAATTCATAAAGTGTTTAAATATTTTAATTAAAAAGGTGTAAAAATAAGGTTTTCATCCTACTTATAAGACCGATAAGTTTATGTTAACGTCACATTAACGTGATGATAGTAGTTATTAAGGCCAAGATTGCAGGTATGGATTGTACATAAAACAACTTGATTTTTTTGGTTGAATACGCTCCGTAAATACCAGCAACAATCACACAAACAAGAAAAAACATAGAAGTGTTCAGATCCTTTTTAATTAAGGAATATAATAACCCAGCGGCTAAAAATCCATTGTATAAACCTTGATTTGCTGCCAATACTTTGGTTTCTTCTGCAAATGTCTTGGATTTTATTCCGAAGGTTTTAATGCCTTTTGGTTTGGTCCAAAGGAACATTTCCAGCACTAGAATATAGATATGTTCTAATGCGACAAACGTAATTAATAGGGTGCTTACTAATGTCATTCTTGTAATGATTTAATGGCTTTTTCAACTTCTGAAACCGGTAATTGGCAGGCTTTGTTTACGCATACGTAAATATACGTTTCGTTGGGGTTGAACCGGTTTTCAAGTAAGGGCAAATTATTGTTTTTTGTACTTCCAGCAATCAATTTATTGGGAATGTAGGTTTTATTGAGTTCGTTTATTTTTTGTTTGGCATCTGTTCCTGAAATGGCAACTTCATAAAACGGACGGGCATAATTTAACATCAAATCATACCAATTCGAGTAGGGTGATGGATATTCCTCCATTTCGGGCTTTACATTGTTAAGCATGGTCATAGCTGTTTTGCTAAAATGGGCATTATCAAAATAATGCGATAATTTGAACAGGTTTTTTGCCATAAAGGAGTTGCTTGCAGGAATCACATTGTCACGATATTCAATACTTCTGGACACCAAAGCGCTATCTTCATTAGATGTAAAAAAGAACAGATGGCTCGTTTCATCATAAAAATGGTCAAATACATAATTTGCTAAATCCTTCGAGGTTATGAGCCATTTTTCATCCAAGGTCTTTTCATAAAGTGCTAAAAATGCCTCGATGACCGTGGCATAATCTTCAAGATAGCCATTTATTTTGCTTGTGCCTTCTTTATAGGTCCGGTTTAATCCACCATCTTTACGCAGCATATTGTTCATGATGAAGCTCGCATTTTCTAAAGCAGCATCTAAATAGGCTTGATTTTGAAAAACCCGATTGGCATCCAGATAGCCTTTCAGCATCAGGCCGTTCCAAGATGTTAAGGTTTTATCGTCCAATCTTGGTTTTTCTCTTTTATTTCTTATCTCCGAAAGCGTTTTTTTCCAAGTGCTTTTCTTTTCGTTTAAAGATTCTTGAGTGAGATTATGTTTTTTAAGGATAGAGGCATCATCATCTTTCCGGATTAAAACATAATTACCATGTTCCCACAGTCCGTAATTATTAACGTTGTAATAATCAGAGAACAAATCAAAATCATCTTTCAAAATTGTTTTTAATTCGTCTTTGGTCCAAACATAAAAAGCACCTTCTTCAAGTTTGCCTTCCAGGGTTTTGCTATCGGCATCCAAAGAAGAATAAAAAGCGCCTTCTTTAGCGGTCATTTCGGTTTTAACATATTCCAATGTTTCTTCAACAATATCCTTATACAGCTCATTTTTGGTAACGAGATACGCATCGGCATATAAACTTACCAATTGGGCATTGTCATAAAGCATTTTTTCAAAATGGGGCACATGCCATTTTGCATCAACGGAATATCTTGAAAATCCACCACCAATTTGATCAAAAACGCCACCATAGGCCATTTTTGTAAGTGTGAGGTTTACAAATTCCATCAATTTTTCATCCTTGTTTTGATATGCATACCGCAATAGAAAATGATAGTTGTTGGGCATCATAAACTTGGGCGCACGGTTCATGCCGCCCAAATGGGTGTCAAATTGTGAAGACCAGGTTTCAATGGCGTTTTCTATGTAACTGTTTTCAAAAACAGGTTCATCGGTATTGATATCGACCATATCCAAAGATTTGATGCCGTGTTCCAGTTTGTCAGCCTGTTCATAAAGTTTTTCTGGAGTTTCATGGTAAAGTTTGGCTATTTGGGTCAATATGCTTATCCATTGTTCTTTTTGGAAATAAGTGCCGCCCCAAATGGGTCGGCCGTCTGGCAATGCCACCACATTTAATGGCCAACCACCACTACCGGTCATCAATTGCACAGCGTTCATATAGACTTG
>CAXBNH010000176.1:0-6437 GCA_963976905.1 uncultured Algibacter sp. | reverse complement strand
TTCCACCATGATTATTGGTACACAATTTTTTGTTGCTGGTTTTTTAGGTGAAATCATCTTAAGAACCAAAGCGGATAAAAAACGCTATCTCGTTAAAGACGAATTAAACTTTAATTAAATCCTATCATTACATTCAAATTAGTAACTTTATAACTATCTTTTCCTTTTCAATTGTTTATTTTTGAAGGCTACTTTTTAACATACTAAAACATGATATACATCGAACCAAAAATTTTAGACCGCATCAATGCTTGGCTGACCCCTTCTTTTGATAAAGACACCCAACATTTTATAAAAGACAGCATTGCAAACAACCCTAAAGACATTCAAGAAAGTTTTTATAAAGATTTGGAATTTGGCACAGGTGGTATGCGTGGTATTATGGGGATTGGCACCAATAGAATAAACAAATACACATTAGGAAAAAGCACCCAAGGCCTAAGTGATTACCTTCACAAACAATTCCCTAACGAAACCCCAAAAGCGGTTATTGCTTATGATTGCAGGCACAACAGTAAAACGCTTGCAAAAGTAGTTGCCGATGTGTTTTCAGCCAATGGCATAGAGGTTTATTTATTTGAAGATTTGCGCGCCACACCAGAATTATCATTTGCAGTTAGGCACTTAAACTGCCATTGTGGTATTGTTTTAACGGCATCACACAATCCGCCAGAATATAACGGCTATAAAGTGTATTGGCAAGATGGCGGACAATTGGTGCCGCCGCACGATGAAGCTGTGATCGACAGGATTAATGCATTGGACTATTCTCAAATTAAATTTGAAGCAAACAACGATTTGATCCACTATATAGGAAAAGATGTTGATGACGTATTTATTGATGCATCTGTTAAAAACGGGTGCGTAGGCGCTACTCAAAAAGCCAAAGATGATCTGACCATCGTGTTTACATCGCTTCACGGAACGTCCATTACAGCTGTTCCTGAAACCTTAAAACGTGCGGGTTATAAAAATGTGCATATTGTAAAAGAGCAAGAAGTGCCCGATGGTGATTTCCCAACCGTAACATCCCCGAATCCAGAAGAACCGGCCGCTTTAAAAATGGCTTTGGAATTGGCAGAAAAAGTAAATGCCGACATTGTAATTGGCACCGACCCAGATTGTGACAGATTGGGTGTGGCCGTTAGAAATTCTGAAAATGAATTACAACTCCTCAACGGCAACCAGACCATGCTGATGATGACGGATTTCCTTTTGAAACAATGGCAATCAGAAGGCAAAATTAAAGGCAAGGAATTTATAGCTTCCACGATTGTATCAACCCCCATGCTCAACAAATTGGCAGAAGCTTACGGTGTGGACAGTAAAATAGTATTGACCGGTTTTAAATGGATAGCCAAATTAATCAAAGATTTTCCTGAATTGGATTTTATTGGTGGTGGCGAAGAGAGTTTTGGTTATATGGTTGGCGATTTTGTTCGTGATAAAGATGCCGTTACCTCTACCCTTTTGGCCTGTGAAATTGCAGCCATATCTAAAGCTAGCGGAAGCTCGTTTTATGACGAATTACTTAAGCTTTATGTAAAACACGGTTTCTATAAAGAAAAATTAATTTCACTTACAAAAAAAGGTATTGAAGGTGCACAAGAAATCACGCAAATGATGATAGATGCCCGTGAAAACCCTTTTGAAACGGCCAACGATTCCAAAGTGGTTAAAATAGAAGACTATGAATCTTCAATTTCAAAAAACATGGTTACAGGTAAAGAAAGCATCATGGACATGCCAAAATCCAACGTATTGATTTATTATACCGAAGATGGTAGCCAAGTAGCCTTAAGACCTAGCGGAACTGAGCCAAAAATAAAATTCTACGTAAGTGTAAATACCCCTTTAAAATCCATTGCAAACTTTAAGGAAACAGAAACGCTTTTAGAAGCAAAAGCTGAAGCGATTTTAAAGGATATGAATCTTATTTAATGAATCATTTTTATAATCTGTTAAGGTATGCTAAGCCTTATAAAAATCATGCTATAGGACACATTATATCTAATGTGTTCTATGCATTGTTTGGCACTTTATCTTTCGTTGCATTAATCCCCATGCTCGATATTTTATTTGGTGAAAAAGACGAACTGAAACCTACAATAAAACCCGTTTATCAAGGGCTGGGAAACTTTAAAGATTACGCCCAAGAATTTTTAGCATATCATGTAAATCAATACGCTTCAAATGACCCACAACAGGCATTATTGTTTATTGTCGGCCTCATTATTTCTTTATTTCTATTAAAAAATATTTTTGGGTATTTAGCCAATTATTTTATGGTGTTTTTAAGAAACGGCGTGGTTCGCGATTTACGAAATGCTGTTTACAAAAAAACCATGGAATTACCACTTTCCTATTTTTCAGAACAGAAAAAAGGCGATATCATGGCGCGTGTTACCAATGATGTTTCTACGTTGCAATACTCCATGCTTCCTGTTTTAGAACTCATAGCCAGAGAACCACTTACCATTATTTTCACATTGATCATGATGGTACTTATAAGTCCACAATTAACCATATTCGTATTCGTATTTATTCCCATTTCTGGTTTGATTATTTCAAGGATTGGCAAAAGTTTAAAACGCAAATCAGACCGTGTTCAAAAAGAACAAGGTGTAATTTTATCAACTCTGGAAGAAACCCTAACAGGTTTAAGAATTATTAAGGGATTTAATGCAGAAGAAAAATTTGATGGTAAATTCAAAGACTCTTCAAATCGCTTTTACAACTTTTCAAATAAATTATTAAACCGACAGAATCTAGCATCGCCAACGAGTGAATTTCTTGGTATTTTAGTTATTTCCATTCTATTAATATATGGTGGCCAATTGGTACTTGTAGATAAATCGCTTGACGGTAGTTCATTTATAGCATTTATGGGGCTGGCTTACCAAATCATGGTGCCCGCCAAAGCTATTTCTCGTGGGCTGTACAACATCAAACAAGGCGATGCCGCCGCAGAACGGATACAGGAAATTATTGACACGCCCAACCCGCTAAAAGACAAAGCAAATGCCCTTGATAAAACGAGTTTTGATAAAGACATCATATTTGATAACATTTCATTCAAATATGAAAAAGACTATGTTCTGAAAAATTTCTCATTAACCATTCCCAAAGGAAAAACCGTGGCACTTGTTGGGCAATCTGGCAGCGGAAAATCAACTATTGCCAATTTGATAACCCGTTTTTACGATGTCAATAAAGGTCGTGTTTTAATTGACGGTATAGATATTAAAGATTTAACCACAAACTCATTAAGAAAGCAATTAGGCATTGTGACACAAGATGCCATTCTTTTTAACGACAGTATTAAAAACAACTTAAAATTAGGAAATGAAAACGCTACAGATAACCAAGTTATTGAAGCCCTAAAAGTTGCCAATGCCTGGGAATTTGTAAAAGACCTGCCCGTAGGCATAGAAACCAATATTGGCGATGCCGGCAATAAACTTTCTGGCGGCCAAAAACAACGGTTGAGCATTGCCCGTGCCGTGCTTAAAAGTCCGCCCATCATGATTTTAGATGAAGCAACCTCTGCCCTAGATACCGAAAGCGAACGCTTGGTGCAAGTGGCCTTGGAAAACATGATGAAAAACAGAACATCCATCGTAATCGCACATAGGCTATCCACCATTCAAAGTGCCGATCAAATAGTGGTTTTGCAAAAGGGAGAAATTGCAGAACAAGGCACGCACACAGAACTAATCAACAAAAATGGCGTTTATAAAAAGCTTGTAGAAATGCAAAGTTTTGAGTAAAATTCTATAAGAGATCATTAAAAATAAAAAAGGATAGAGATTTGGGCTTCTATCCTTTTTTTTATTCAATGTTAGACTTGGGGACGACTAACATTATAAGTAGGTTTTTGTATAGGACAAACTTATACCATATTACCTAATAAAACAAGAAAAAATACATTTAATCGTATTTATCATGTATTTTATCGATTATATTTTTATAATCATTTGATTTTAAAATGATTATAAATGATGCTTTTTTCTAATAAATTTCTTTTAAAACAAAAATTTTATTGGTCATTAAACTTTAACTATATTCCACAGTCTAAAAATCATAAAACGAAACGTGTGAGTGATGAATTAGAGCTTGTTGAGCGACTTCAGTTAAACACAAATAAAGACCTTGCCTTTAAAGAACTTGTAACGCTTTACAAAGAGCGTTTGTATTGGCACATCCGTAATATTGTGAAATCGCACGATGATGCCGATGATGTTTTACAGAATACTTTTATTAAAATTTATAAAAACATACATAATTTTAAAGGAGAGAGCAAATTATATTCTTGGATGTACCGCATTGCCACCAACGAATCCATAACCTTTATAAACAAAAGAGCCAAACGCTTGCAGATTACCAATGAAGAAGTCCAAAACCTTGCCATTAACAATCTAGCATCCGATGTTTATTTTGAAGGTGATGCCATTCAATTAAAGTTACAACAAGCCATTGCCACATTGCCAGAAAAGCAACAACTTGTTTTTAATATGAAATATTTTGAAGATATAAAATACAAAGATATGGCAGACATTTTAGAAACTAGTGAAGGTGCTTTAAAAGCCTCATATCATATAGCGACAAAAAAAATTGAAGACTATTTAACTAAGCATTAAACCTTTAAGAATATTTAAAGTCTAAAATTATGACGATATAAAGACACCATACTTTATAAAGTAAAAAAATGAAAACAAAAAACACACATCATAATAAAAGCACAGGCTTTACAGTCCCAAAAGACTATTTTAAAAATCTTGAGGACTCCATACTTAGTGACATAAAACTAAACAATATGGTAGAAAAACCTGGATTTAAAACACCCAACGACTATTTTGAAACGCTAGAAGAAAACATTTTAAACAAAGTTTCTGAAAAAGACAGCACAAAGGTAATTACGCTTTTCAATAAAAGAAATATATTATATATTTCAAGCATAGCGGCTGCGGTATTGCTTTTATTTAATCTGTCTATTTTTGAAAGCAAATCCACTTGGGATGCTTTAGATGCCGACACGGTTGAAAACTACCTGATCAATGAAAACATTGGCGCTTATGAAATTGCCTCGACACTTGATGACATTGATTTTTCTGAAGAAAATTTTGTAAACCAACAAGTAAATGAAAACATTTTAGAAACCTACTTATTGGAACATACTGATATTGAAAATTTAATCATAGAATAACATGAAAAAATACATACTACCCATACTGTTTCTAGTAGCATCACTTAATCTTTTTGCTCAAGGAGACCGTGAACAAATAAAGGCTCTGAAAGTCGCTTTTATTACCGAAAAATTGGATTTATCTGGAAAAGAAGCACAAGATTTTTGGCCTATTTACAACACCTTTGATGATAATTACACCAAAATAAAATTTGAAGATATCAGAACTATTCGCCACGACATCAAAGACAATATCAATACACTTAATGATACCAAGGCAAAAGCATTGTTAGATAGATTGGTAGAAGCAGAAAAAAAACTTTATAATGAGCAAACAGAGCTCATTATCAAACTGCGCAAAGTAATTTCTCCTAAAAAAATAATCTTGCTTAAAGTGGCAGAAGAAGATTTCAACAGAAAACTATTTGAACAATACAAAAAAGGGCGAAGAGAACGCCAATAAAATACCATATTATCAACAACTCATAGCATTCCAACGCCCTTAAAAAGAGTTGGAATTATAGATTTTATTGAGTAAACCAATAAAAATATTAAACACCCTATTTTGAACCATAGACTTTTAAGACCTCAATCATCCTTTTACAATTGAATGAGTCCAACAAAATGCGATAAAATAGCAACATTTCAATTATATGTAACAAAGTACATATAATTTGTTTTTATGAAAAAAAATTGCAACATTTGTTAAATATTCCTTAAATTTATATCATTATGTATGCCTAATCTACACCTAGATTAACATACTAATTCCTAAAGAAAGTTCTCAATGGATTCAAACAATACCCACTTTCACGAATTATGGATCGATATTAAAAAAGGAGACAAAAAAGCCCTTAGCTGTCTTTATGAAATTTACGCAGATGCTTTGTATAGATTTGGGACGTCATTTACTTCAGACTCACATTTTATAGAAGATTGTATTCACGATTTATTTGTAGAAATTTACATCCGGAGAAAAAAACTCCCTACTGTTATAAATACTAAAAATTACTTGTTTACGATTCTGAGAAGGAAAATAACCAAACAATTCAAAAATAGAAACATTATCATTTCTTCACAAAACGATTTCAAAGACATCATCTACCTAAACAAAGAAATTTCTATAGAAGCTAAAACGATTTTTCAAGAAGAAAAGGAAGAATTAGAGCTCGCCCTTTCAAACGCATTACTATCGTTAACCCCAAAACAAAAAAAAGTTGTAACAATGAGATTTTTCAAAGACAAATCATAT
>CAXBNH010000175.1:0-6462 GCA_963976905.1 uncultured Algibacter sp. | reverse complement strand
TTCCGCACTTGATGCGGAATCTATTTTAATTGAATTTCAAAACATGAGATTCCCGCTTTCGCGGGAATGACAATTATGCTCTATATTTTCCTGATAAATCTTTAGCCACAGTCGTTAACGTATCTGTAACTTCATCAGTTAATTTCCCTGCTTTTAAAGTAGCTAAAACATCACTGTGTTTTGCTTTTAAGAACTCTAAATAATCACGTTCAAATTCTTTTACTTTTTCAACAGGAACGTCTCTTAATAAGTTTTTAGATCCTGCATAAATAATGGCAATTTGATCTTCAACTGTAAATGGATCGTTTTGTGCTTGTTTTAAAATCTCAACGTTGCGCTTTCCTTTGTCAATTACGTTTAAAGTAACGGCATCTAAATCTGAACCAAACTTAGCAAACGCTTCTAATTCACGGAATTGCGCTTGATCCAATTTTAATGTACCTGCTACTTTTTTCATGGATTTAATCTGAGCATTACCACCAACACGAGATACCGAGATACCTACGTTAATTGCTGGACGTACCCCAGAGTTGAATAAATCACCATCCAAGAAGATTTGTCCATCTGTAATAGAAATTACGTTTGTGGGAATGTATGCTGATACGTCACCCGCTTGAGTTTCGATAATTGGCAATGCTGTTAATGAACCTCCTCCTTTAACGATTGGTTTTAACGATTCCGGAAGGTCGTTCATATTTTTGGCGATTTCATCATTATTGATAACTTTCGCCGAACGCTCCAATAAACGAGAGTGTAAGTAGAAAACGTCACCTGGATACGCCTCACGTCCCGGTGGACGACGTAATAATAAAGATACCTCACGGTATGCTACAGCTTGTTTTGATAAATCATCAAATACGATTAAAGCAGGACGACCTGTATCTCTAAAATACTCACCAATGGAAGCACCTGTAAAAGGAGCATACACTTGCATGGCAGCAGGATCTGATGCGTTTGCAGCTACAATAGTCGTATAAGCTAAAGCACCTTTTTCTTCTAACGTTTTTGCAATTAAAGCGACTGTTGAAGCTTTTTGTCCAACGGCAACATATATACAATATACAGGTTCCCCTGCATCGTAAAATTCTTTTTGATTTAAGATGGTATCAATACAAACAGCTGTTTTACCAGTTTGACGGTCACCAATAACCAACTCACGTTGACCACGACCAACTGGAATCATCGCATCAATAGATTTGATACCTGTTTGTAAAGGCTCAGTTACTGGTTCACGGAAAATAACACCTGGTGCTTTACGCTCCAAAGGCATTTCGTAAGTTTTACCTGTGATTGGACCTTTACCGTCAATAGGATTTCCTAAAGTATCCACAACACGGCCAACAATACCTTCTCCCACTTTAACAGAAGCGATACGAGACGTACGTTTTACTATAGAACCTTCTCTTACACCTACCGAAGTACCTAATAATACGATACCAACGTTATCTTCTTCAAGGTTAAGTACGATACCTTCCAATCCGCCTTCGAATTCTACTAACTCACCATATTGTGCGTTAGCCAATCCGTAAGCACGTACAATACCGTCACCTACTGTTAATACAGTTCCTACTTCGTCTAATGAAGCACTAGCTTCAAAACCTGAAAGTTGCTTTTTTAAGATTGCTGATATTTCAGCTGGTTTTACTTCTGCCATCTTTATCAATTTTGAATTCAGAATTCTGAATTATTTTAATTTAATGTAAATTCTCTTTTTAATTTGTTTAATTGATTGGTAATGCTTGCATTGTACTGTACATCTCCAATTCGTAAAATGAAACCACCTAAAATGCTTTCATCTACTATATTTTTTCCTGTAAGATCTTTAGCTTTTGCTAAAACTTTCTTCTCCAAATCTGCTGTTAAAGGAATTGCCGTTGTAACAGTAGCCAATTCAATACCTTTAGATTGATCAAATAACTGATTGTATTTTAAGGCAACATCGCCCAGGATATGTATCCTGTTGTTCGTAATCAAAAGATCTATCAAGCTTAACGTGGTTTTATCTGATGTTTTAAAAACATCCAATAAAATAGATTTTTTTACTGAAGAAGGTATTACAGGACTTTGAAGCGCATCATTCAAATCTTTATTATCTGCAATGGTACTCGCTATTAACTTCATATCATCATTTACAACGTCTGTTGCTTTTTGATCTGATGCTAAACTTAATGCTGCTTTTGCGTAACGTATTGCTGCTCTTGCTCCTGCCATTTTTTATAAATTTTGAATTCAGAATTATAAATTCAGAATTTTTTTAGTTTAATGATTTTTCATCCAACATAGTTTCAACCAATTGCAATTGCTTGTCTTTGTTAGATAATTCTGTACGCACTACTTTTTCAGCAATCTCTAAAGATAAGCTTGCCACATGGTTTTTAAGTTCAACCATAGCCGCTTTCTTTTCACTTTCAATGGCTGCTTGTGCTTGTTGGATTATTTTGTTTGCTTGCTCTTGCGCTTCACCTTTAGCACTTTCAATTGTTTTATTTTTGATATCGCGCGCCTCTTTCAGCATGGTATCGCGTTCTGCTCTTGCTTCTTGTAATAATTTTTGATTATCAGCCTGAAGGTTTTGCATTTCCAATTTTGCTTTTTCAGCAGATGCCAATGCTTTTTTAATACCTTCTTCTCTATCGTTTACAGAGTCTAAAATTGGTTTCCAAGCAAACTTTTTCAATAAAAAAATAAGTGCAATAAAAAGAACTGCTTGCCAAAAAAATAATCCTAATGAAAAGTCTTCAAATAATTTTCCCATGATAATTTATATTTCTAAAACCTATGTTTAATTTAAAAAGAACAGCTATAACCAACCGTTATAGCTGTTTCTTGTTTGTTTTATACCGCAAATAAAGCAGCAAATCCAATACCTTCAATCAAAGCTGCTGCAATAAGCATCGCTGTTTGAATTTTTCCTGTAGCTTCAGGTTGACGAGCGATTGCATCCATTGCAGAACCACCGATTCTACCAATACCAATACCTGCTCCAATTACTACTAAACCTGCACCTACGATAGCTGGAATTTCCATAAATATATATAATTAAAAATTAAACATTCAACTTAAATTCCCACCCGACAATTATCAGGGTTCATGGGAACGGCAATCTTACTACTTAATGTGCTTCATCATGATGTTCTTCAACAGCCATACCGAAGTATAATGCTGAAAGCACGGTGAAAATATAGGCCTGTAACGCTGCTACAAGTAATTCTAAAATAGCCAATACAAATGCTAACAAAAATGACAATGAACTTCCTAACCAATTTTGGAATAAAAATATCATCCCTATAATACTCATCAATACCACGTGACCAGCGGTAATATTAGCATACAAACGAATCATCAAAGCGAACGGCTTGATAAAGGTTCCTAACAACTCAATGGGTGCCAATATAATTTTCATTGGCCATGGCACACCTGGCATCCAGAAAATATGTTTCCAATAGTTTTTATTTCCAGAAAATGTGGTGATTAAATAGGTAATAAGGGCCAAACATAATGTTACCGCAATGTTGTTGGTTACGTTCATCCCTATTGGAGTCAAACCAAATAAATTTACGATCCACACAAAGAAAAACACCGTTAACAAGTAACTCATGTATTTTTTATAGTGTTTCTCACCAATATTAGGCCTGGCGATTTCATCACGCACATACAGCACAATAGGCTCTAATAAACGTCCGGTGCCTTTTGCCATGCCGTTATTGCTTTTATATGATTTTGCCATACGGCTAAACATAAAAAACATAATACCGAACACCATAAAAATCATGACCACATTTTTAGTGATTGAAAAATCCAATGGCTTTTCGTTCGTGGCATGATGGTGGGCATCTTCAAGAATTTCCCCATTAGAGCCATCAACTTTATAAATTTTTGAATGATGTAATTTGTAGTAATCGCCACCAACCTCAGCTACTGACTCTCCGTGGTGGAATTTAGAAGATGAAAACACCTTTAAACCTCCATCCCATAAAATGATTGGTAAAGGTGCACTTACATGTACTTCTTCCCCAGAGTCTTCTGTGTATGAAAAAAAATGTAAATCGTATGAATCCTTTAAATGGTGTTGAATAAATTCTTTTACCTCTGTCTTTCTATCGGTCTTTTCTTCACCGTGACCGCCTTCTTCTTTTCCGAAAGAAAGAAAGGTTGTTAAAAGCAGTAATAATGTAATTGGTTTTAAAGATATTATTTTTCGCATATTGCTTTAAGTAATAGTGGCTTAAAAATCGGTGCAAAGGTATGTTTTTATCTCAAAAACAAAAATAATTTTGCTTTTTATTTCGCATGCATCTATTGAATAATTTCAGGAAAGGTTATTTAGCTCTAAAATAAAGACTTATAAGTAAAAAAAAGAAGATGATACGTCTGTATTATCGCCCTCTTTTATTCTAAATTATTGAGCCATTTGCTTAAACTTACAGATTCTAAAACCAAACCAACAACATACGGAACAAAAAAAGCTGTAAACTCTAATTTGGTAATGGTAGCATCAAGCTTATAAAACGGATAGAACAAGACGAAAAAAACAGCGAATTTTAAAAAACTGCCTACTAAAAACAAAAAACCCAACTGGCTTTTATACTTTTCCTTTAATAGATAAAGCATGCCGAAAATTATAATAATCAACACTAGATTGACACCATATGAAAGTACCAGCCTGTTTTCAAATAGTGGCAATTTTAAACCATTCAAAACGGCTAAATGTATTGCAAAAATAAGTGTTAAGACACAAACGGCCTTTATTGTAAAACTAAAAAAGGGGTTACGCATCAATATTTAATTCTGTTTACTTGTTTAAGAACTACGTATAAGGAGATAGCAACGCCTAAAAGCGTTGAAATTATAATGAATAGCCTGTCGCCACCATTAAATTTAGAATCTAGCCACTTGCCTAACATCACAAACAAATATATAGTAATGCCCATTTGAAATGCTATTCCCGAAAGTACCGCTACATTTTTAAGCTGTTTTTTCGGGTCCTGGTTTTTGTTGCTGTTGTTGCTCAATTTTGTTCATTTCTTTAACGGCACCTTTCATGATACACGTTACATTAAAAGTAGCTCCGGGCTCAACCGCCAGTTTTCCAGCGACCACTTCGCCTTCAATATGCGCTGAAGATTTTAAGGTCAGCGTTCCCGAAAGCGTTAGTTTACCTGAAAATTTACCTTCAAAATAAGCATCGGTACCTTGCAAGGTGCCTTTAATAAGCCCTGATTTGCCAACCACTACTTTTCCCGAGGTTTTTATATTACCTTCTATGATGCCGTCTATCCTAAAATCGCCTTCGCTAGTAAAATCTCCAACCATTTTAGTGCCCTGTGCAATAATGTTTTGACCTGATGTATCTTCCATGTGCTTGTCTTTTTTATTGTCTGAAAACATAACGCTTCATTTTAGTTAGTATTCCTATTTAAATAAGCTTCCAAATTTTTATGGATTTGAATGATTTGATAATTATTGGACGATATGGCAAAATACGGCTTTTTGATTTTTTGCTTATCTTCTTTGGTCAATAATTGGTCAAATGTTTTGGCTACGGCCTCATTATGCAATCCGTGAACGATTACAAACGTCGTGTCCGCATCATAAACATCTACGGAACTGTTCAATTTATAATATTTTATGTTTGGCAACACCTCGTTTAAAAGTTTATCAAAGGTATTTATATCTTCTTTAGATGCTTTATCAAATTGAAATATGACTTTATAATGCTTTTCTAAGTTTTCATCTTCAACAAATTCTGTATTGGCAATTCTGGGCAATACATTCGTTTCTATTTCCTGTGCCTGTTTACCTTCTTCGGTATTGGCGTAGGTCACGGCAATATAATTTATGGCTTTGCTATACTGCTCATAACCATCCAAACGCCCTATTGCGGTCGCTTTTAAAAGTTCAAACTTGGGCACAATAGGTTCGCCATCAAACACATTGATGTAATTGTCGCTTTCACTTATCACTTTGGCATAGTCCTGATTTTCATAAAGTTCATAAACTGTTTCATAGATGCTTTCCGGACTGTTTTCATCTTTTTCGGCAGCCAAATCGGGATTCGTCAAAATAGTAGCGTAACGCGAATCGGGGTAGTTTTTAATAATATTATTTTTAGCTATTTCTGCTTCGGAACGTTCGTCTAACAACTCATAAATTTTATATAATTATACTTTGATGGCAGAATCAACCGTTCTTCTGGATTGCTTTTGAGCAGATTTTGGAATTTAGCTTTTGCTAATTGATATTCCTTAAATTTCTCTTTATAAATCAACCCCAATTGGTAATAGGCATAATTGCGTTCTTTGGAAATACTATCGATTTCTTTTGCTTCGGAAGGGATTTTAGATATATAGAATTGTGGGTCGAAACGTTCTTCATCTGAGGCTAAGTCTGCAATATCCACATTGGATGCCCCAGTATTGCTCAACCCTGAAGCGCTTTTACTGGACCAACCCCAGTTATCTT
>CAXBNH010000174.1:0-6478 GCA_963976905.1 uncultured Algibacter sp. | reverse complement strand
TTATTTGTTAATATGAAAATATATGTTAATTAGAAATTTCAGAATGCAGGGTCAATTAATACTTTATAAAAAAAGCCACGAATTCACTAATCTTTTTTGTTATACAATAAATAAAAATAATCTGTTTTATTTGTGTATTCGTGGCAGAATTACTTTCAAATTGAAGTGTGATTTTTCCTTGTTTCAGAATGTTTAATGAGTTCTTGAATCATTTTAACGCCTTTGTGCAATTGCACTTTTGAAATAAATTCATTGGCACGATGTGCTTGTTTTATGGAACCTGGGCCACAAATAATGCTTTCAAAACCTGCTTCTGAAAACTGTCCAGCTTCAGATGCATAAGAAACCGTGCTCCATTGTTGGTTGCCTGTGAGTTTACCTATAAATGTAACGATTTCTGAATTTTCATCGGTATTTAAAGATGGCACTAACGGATGGTTTTCTTCAATAGTAATTTTGAAATCGGGGAAAATAACACGCAATTCATCTTCTTTCGTTTTACAATGATTGATAAAATCTTGATATATATCGTGCCCATTATCTTTTGGAATGGTACGAATATCTATGGAAAACGTGGCTTTATCTGCAATAATGTTAGCGGCAATACCACCATTGATTTGGCCGACATGCAATGAGGAATGTGGAGGGTTGAAGCGTTCATCTACATGACCTGTTTCAATTAAATCATTCATTTTTTGTTCTGCCCACATGACCAATCTTGCGGCTTCGTGTACGGCACTTACTTCTTGTTTTATTCGGCTGCTATGTCCCGCAGAGCCATTCACGGTAACATCTAATATGTGAATGCTTTTTTGTCCGATAATGGGTTGCAACATCGAAGGTTCGCCAATAATGGCAAACTTTGGTATTTCTTTATACGTCGTTTTTATGTGATTAATAAGTGCTGGAGCAGCCAAACAGCCAATTTCCTCATCATAGGAAAAGGCTAAATAAATAGGCGTTTTGAGTTTTGCTTTTGCCATGTCTGGAAGTGCAGCTAAACAACAGGCCAAAAAACCTTTCATATCACAACTGCCACGCCCGTATAGATTTCCATCGCTTTTGTCTGTTAGTTTAAATGGGTCGGTTTGCCAATCTTGTCCTTTTACGGGAACGACGTCGGTATGCCCAGAAAGTATGGTGCCTCCATCAACAGCTGGGCCTATTCTGCAATGTAATGAGGCTTTAGTGTTTTCTTCATTTGGGACTAGAACTGTTTTGATATCATATGCTTCAATATAATTTTTTATCCAATGGATGATTTTCAAATTGCTTTCGCCGCCCAGAACGGGAAAAGCCACTAATTTTTCTAATATCTGCTCTACGGTCATTATAAAGTTATTCATTATTGGGTTTTAAGTGTTGCCTAAATAACTGAATAACCAATAACTATTGCTCTTCTTTTTCTCTTTAACAAAATTTTAACAAAACCGAGGTTGTGATTTCTTCGTAGGTATGGGAAAGCGTGGAAAGAAAGCGTGACAATTAATTAACAAATCTTAAGTATTATGAAAAATTTAAAAAAAGTTTTAGGAATAGGAGTGATAGCTATCGCTGGTGTCCTAGCAATTGCGGCCGACCATATTGATGCGCCTGCAGTAAAAGGTGGTTCAAGTGACATCACCGATTTTTATGCCTTTCAAGGGCAGAATACCAATAATATGGTATTCGTGGCCAATGTTCAAGGCTTATTGAGTCCAGCGGCAACGGGTGCAGCCACATTTGATGAAAATGTGATGGTGGAAATCAATATTGACACCGATGCAGACAATGTGGAAGACTTGGTAATTCAAGCCCTGCCAAGAGATGGCAAAATGTACTTTTTTGGTCCCGTAGCGCCATCGCAAACTGGTCTTAACAGTACGGTGCAATTGGCATCTGTAAATGGCGGTGTGGTTGATATAACACCTTACGGAGCTTCTAGTGCCATTGTTGGTACTTATGCAGGCATGAGCTTTTTTGCTGGCCCGAGGGATGATCCATTCTTTATGGATTTTGCAAGGTACACCCAAATTGTAACGCCTGGCGATGATGACGGTGATAATATGGAAGAAACTGCTTTTTTACCTGATGGCATGGCGTCTGATACTTTTGCGGGCACTAATGTGATGTCTATTGTCGTGGAAGTGCCAAAAACGATGATTGGCGGCTCAGGAACAATCAATACTTGGGTAGAATCAAAAAGAAAATAATAACAAACCTTAAAAATTAAAGATTATGAAGACTATAAAAATATTGACCATGGTATTTGCAGCATCGCTGTTCACGTTTAGCTGCTCAAATAATGATGATGATTACCAAGGGCCTATGTTGCCAGATTTTAGTGGCACATATGCACAACAAGACCAGATGGGTAGGCCAGCGGTAAACACCGTATTTGTGTCGCCAGATAAAAAAGATATGTTCAACACAACCATACCGTCACAGCAAAATGCGGCATTCCAAAGTATGTTTCAAACCAATTTATTGGGTTTGAGTCCAGCTTATGCAAATGGTGGTAAAAATGCTTTAATGCAAGATGCCGCTACTTTTACAGGGCTTTTGGCAACAGACGTTTTAAATGTGTCTTTAGATGGAAAAACATCCTTTTATGACCCATCAACAACACCAGCAACATTATTGACAGGTCGTGCACTGGCTGATGATGTGATTACTGTAGAATTGCTATTGATTTTTGGTGGCGAGGATTTTATGGAAAATCCAGGCCTGTCCAATGACAATGTAAGTGCAAACGATAAACCTTTTTTGACCTCATTTCCATACCTAGCTTCACCTTGGTAGAAGCTAATACATCAGAGCATGTCCCCTACTTTGCATGCTCTGATTTTTAACCTACAATATAATAAACCAAAAAAAACCATAAAAATCATGAAACCAATACATAACCTTACCATAGTTGCTTTACTTCTACTTTTAGCAAGTTGCTCAAAAGCTCCAGAAAAAGTAACTCATGTAAATGATTACAATAAATATTTAGAAACTCAAGAGAACGAGATGTTGCAAATAACTAAGGAAGATTTTAAATTTTGGGAAAAAAAGCATGAAAAAGAACCGAATCAATTTCCTTATTTGGCAAAAGCCGCAGCATCTCAATCTCAATTGTTTAAAGATACAGGCAATATCAATGACCTGATCGGTGCAGAAGAAAAACTTGTAGAAGCCAATGAAAAATCCGGATATGCCCAAACGGGTTATTTACGGGCGTTGGCAAGAAATTATATCTCTCAACATAAATTTAAAGAATCCTTACAGCTTTTAAAGAAAGCAGAAGCCATTGGCGAAAACCTAAATGGCACACAGAAAATGCTCTTCGACGTCTATCTGGAATTGGGAAATTATGAAGCTGCTGAAAGTTATTTAACCAAAATCGAAAACTTTGAAGATTTTGATTATCTCATCCGGTTTTCAAAATGGAGTGACCACCAAGGCGATTTAGACAATGCCATCCTCTATTTGGAAAAAGCGACGGAAATGGCAGAAAGCTCTAAAAACAAATGGTTGAAACTTTGGGCTTACACCAATTTAGCAGATTATTATGGGCATAACGGACAAATAAAAGCATCGTACGATCATTATTTGAAAGCCTTGGCGATAGATAATAATGATGCCTATGCCAAAAAAGGGATTGCTTGGATTGTATATTCACATGAACGAAATCCAGAAGAAGCATTACGTATTTTGGATGCGATTTCAAAAAACCACTATGAACCAAGCTATTATTTATTAAAGGCAGAAATTGCAGAATACATGGGTAATAACGAAATAAAGCAACAGCATTTAAAAAGTTACTTTTCAGCAATTGAAAATGAAAAATATGGCAATATGTACAACAAATACAATGCGCTTATTTATGCTGAAGATTTAACACAAACCGCTAATGCATTAAAAATTGCCAATACAGAAATTAATAACAGGCCCACACCCCAGTCATATGATTTGTTGGCATGGATCTATTATAATCAAGGTGATGCTAAAGAGGCTTTGGAAATCATGGAAAACCATGTGGTTGATAGAACCTATGAGCCGGAAGCACTTTACCATTTGGCACATATTTACAAAGCCAATGGGAAAGTAGGTGAAGCTAAAAGTTTGAAAAAGGAATTACTAGAAAGTGCTTTTGAATTAGGGCCTTTAATGGAACAAAAAATCAAACAAATTTAAGAAAAAGGTTAAGATATTTTTTTGAGGTTTTGTTGGTTTATTATGAAAGCGTCTGTTTTTACGGGCGCTTTTGTTTTTTTAATCTTTGTAATCTATATAAAGATCTGGTGCTTGTATAGGTTTAGATTTTTCTATAATCCATATCATACCTTTTGCATCCTTTTTTTCTGCTTTTTCTGAAGCAAATAAAACCGTGGCATTATACTTATTTTTTAAATTCAAATGAACCCTTGAAACCACATCTTCATGAGGAGTTATTTTTAAAGTATTGTTTTTTCTTTCAACTTTGCAGTTCATGGCACGGAAACTACCGTCCTCCCGTTCTAAAACGAAGGCATTGGGTATAAACTGTTCAGTTAATACTCGAAAATGTTCATACACATCATTATCACAACTCCACCCTTGTGAAAATTTATGATTACCATCGCAATCCCATTTAAAATCACCTATCTCGCCACCAGGGACTCGCCACCAATCACTTATCATAGGTATCCATTGTTCGCCAATAATTTGAGGTACGCGTTTACCCTGTCCTGGATTTTCTGGGTCTGGAACAAATCTTGATGCATTTATGTAGGGGTCTGGAACAAATCCCCAACGCAAAACGCCCGTTTTTTTATCAATAGCTTGAACACATGCCCCCATAGCATTATTCATTATGTTCAAATAGTGTTCTTTTCCTGTTAAGAAATAAAGGTAAAATGCCCCAAATTGGCTTCGCATAGTCCAACCATGAGGAGAATTCATCATATTAGGATTTGTTAAAATATCATATTGAGATTCCCAAAATCGTAAAGTTCCATTTCGCATTCTTCCATCTGGAATGAGTGCTTGCGTAAGGCTTTCATGCCGTTTTTGTAACTCTAAACTTGACTCAATAAAATTTTTACGCAATGTATCGTTATTGGTATTCAAAGCATGTAAAGCCAATAAAGACCAAGCGCTACCTGCTTGTGTATCTTCATAAGTAGCTTCTCCTTCGGTATCTCCCATGTCCTTAACTTCCAGTATATTTTCTGAAGCTTTTTTAATGGACAGCATATGTCTTTGGTAGCGTTCTTTCCAAATAGGATCATTTTCAGCTAAGGGGCGTTCAAAGTAAGTAAGCTCAGAAAGAAACTTAGCACCAAGTGTTAAGGCAGTATAGCCTTTGTAAGCACCGTTTGGTAATTGAAATTTATTGATAAGAAGGTCGCCCCATTTTGCAGCTTCTTCAAGATCTTCAATTTTTTTGGTAGCTGCATAGCGTGCGGTCATCATACCCACCATCCAAGAGGTGTTTTGTGGGCGTGTATGCCACGTTGGTTTATTATGATAGAAATCTGTTTTTGCAGAATCTACCATGAGGGCATAAAAGTTTTCAAATATTTTCTCGGTCTCAGATAGTTTTTTTTCATCGGGAAAATAAACATGCGCCCAATAGGCACTAAAAAAGCTAAGCCAACCTTCACGGTGCTTCATGGGTTTCATTTGCATTCGTAATGCTTCAGACCGAGCTTGTTTGAGGTAGTACCCCCAAGGTTTTCGTACATGGAAAACAGCCTCACTAATTTTTCCATTGGCATGTGCTTTTATTGTATAGTTTCCTATGGTTGATGGCGCTGATAAAGTAAAAACCAGGGTGTTTTTATCTATCGTTGGTTTTGGCAATTTTATTTCGTTGCCTAAAGGGTTTTCCAAAGTGATATTAGGATGTTTATCTGAATCAAAATACACTTTTAAATCAATAATCTCGCTAGGAGCAGCTGTTGTTCTATCAAGTTGAATGGCAGGGGCTTTACTATTATTTGCTACTATTGGTAGCACTTCATCTAATGAAGATGTTGGTTGTAAAACGATACGCCATGTGTGTTTTTCTCCGGGTTCAAGTTTTACTAGTTCTTGTGGATGTCTTTCTGGTAAGGGTAAACGTGTAGAAAATTCAAACTACTTGTGGCAATTCGATGCCCCATTCCTATATAATTTATCTGTCTTGAAGCAATAGCATCAGGTGATGTGATTGTTAAAATTTGACCGTTTGGATTTTGAAAGTACCCCCCAAAATGCGTTTTTTCACATCGGAGCAGCGTGGGGAAAAATTGCCCATAATATGTTTGCGGATTTGTCATTTCATTGTCGATGCCTAAGATCATGCTGATATCAGGATTTGCTATTAAAGGTTCTGGACTTTCTTTTTTAATCCAGCAATCAGGGTTAATTTATCATCAACAGCTTTGTATTCCAAAGAGTACACTTGATTTTCCTTTCGACCTTCAAAATAAAGTTTATTTCACATTGAAAAACCACCGTCTTTGACGGTGGTCATGTTTTAAAGGCT
>CAXBNH010000173.1:0-6479 GCA_963976905.1 uncultured Algibacter sp. | reverse complement strand
TGATATGACGGGGTCTCCTTACATCCCGGGAAAAGGATACCCCGTTGAAGCCGAAGGTGTTGCTAAAATATTGAAACCAAAAACATGGAACACTATAAAAGTTAAGGCCATAGGGAACGTATATACGGTTTGGATTAATGGAAAGCAGGTACTCAGCTACGAGTCTGCTGATGTTCCAGAAATGGGACCCATAGGGCTTCAACTACATCCAGGAAATATTATGGAGGTCAGTTTTCGTAACATTCGTATTGCGGAAATCAAATAGAATACACAATAATTACAAACCAAAAGAATTAAGCAAAAACTAATAAATATATTCATAAAATGAAAAGAAACTATTTTTCAAATTTGAAACCTATGGCAGCAATCCTAATGTTAATGATGGCTGTAATCTCATCATGTAAAGAAAAACAAAAAGAAGCTTCGATTATGAAAGAAGAAAATGCCGAAAAACGAATCCGAATCGTTGAAAATGCCGATGAGAAAAAGGTAGATATACTTATTGATGGTAAGTTGTTCACGTCTTACAGATACCCCGAAAACATTAAAAAACCAGTACTTTATCCTTTGATAACGCCGCATGGAACTAAAATTACACGTAAATTCCCGTTGGAACCTTCGGTCGGGGAGCATGTGGATCATCCGCATCATGTTGGTGTATGGTTTAATTATGGAGACGTCAATGGGTTGGATTTTTGGAATAATTCTGATTCTATCAAAGTGGCGGATAGAGATAAATACGGCACCATCGCTCATAAAAAGATACTAAGTACGAATGATGGTAATGATGAAGCCCGTTTGGAAGTTGCCATGGATTGGTTGGCACCCGATGGAAAAATACTGCTCAATGAAAATACAACCTTTGTTTTTAGAGGGCGTAGCGATGAATACTCAATAGATCGTATAACCAAACTGACTGCACCAAATGAAGATGTGAATTTCAAGGATAATAAAGAAGGCTTAATAGGCATACGTGTCACTCGTGAACTGGAACATCCTTCAGATAAACCAGGTATTTTCACAGATGCCAATGGCATTCCTACCAAAGTACCAGTTTTAGATAATGAAGGTATGAACGGAAATTATATTAACGCAGAAGGTATTGAAGGAACAGATACTTGGGGGAAAAGGTCAAATTGGGTAAATTTAAGATCGACTATAGGCGATGAAAAAATTTCGTTGGTCATATTAGATAACAAATCGAATATTGGTTACCCAACGTATTGGCATTCGCGTGGTTATGGTTTGTTTGCGGCAAACCCGCTGGGTCAGTCTGTTTTTAGTGATGGCAAAGAAGCATTGAATTTCAAACTAAGTAAAGGGGAAAGTACCACTTTTAAATATCGCATTATCGTTGCTAGTGCTTTGTTGGATAAGGAAGTATTAAATGAAAGGTTTGAGACGTTTTCAAAAGATTAAATAGCCTAGCAGTACATAAATTATTTTTACAATAGCTTCAATTTTTAACAAAGTTAAAAATTGAAGCTATTTAGTTTTAATAGTATTTATCTCTGGGATGAAATGGTTTTTTGAAATTACAAAATAGCCTCTTTTCCTCGAGTACGAGTCCTGATTCTAATAGCATCCTGTACATCGTAGATGAATATTTTTCCATCGCCCACTTGGCTATCGGAAGCGTTGTCTAAAATGGTGTCGATACATTTTTCTAAATTAGCATCACTTACCACGCATATAATCATGATGCGTGTTTGCAAAATCATGGATTGTTCCGTGCCTCGATAGCGTTCGGAATAACTGGTCTGTAAACCACAGCCTTTTACGGGAAGTACCGTAACACATGGTATTTCGGCTTCTTTTAATCCTTTTTGTACGGCTTTGAGTTTTGAGGGTCTTATGATGGCTTCAACTTTTTTCATATTAAAGTATTTTATGTTTTTATTTCTAAAGTATTTAGATGGGTGTTATTCAAATGTTGAATAAGCTTCCACTCCAAAGGAAACGGCATCTATTCCTGCTCTTTCTTCTTCCATGGCAACTCTAATGCCTATGGTTTTCTTCATAATTGTCATCACAATAAAAGTAACTAGAAATGAAAAGCCCCCTATGGTTACAACGCCCAATGTTTGGGTCAAAAGCAAATCGGTGCCACCTCCAAAAAACAGGCCGTTTTCAGAAGCAAAAAGTCCTACGCAAATAGTGCCAAACAAGCCATTGATACCATGAACGGCAATAGCTCCAACGGGATCGTCAATTTTAATTTTATCAAAGAAGATAACGGCCACATCCACTAGGACCCCAGCCACTAACCCGATAATAATGGCAGAATCTGCATCTACCACATTACAGCCAGCGGTAATGGCCACAAGTCCGGCAAGCACGCCGTTCATAGCCATGGTTATATCTATTTGTCCATACTTAAAATACGTGTAAACCATAGTTGAAATTCCCCCAGCGGCCGAAGCCAAAAAAGTATTGGTTACCACGGTGCCTATCAATTCCCAATTTCCAACCGCAGATAATGTAGAGCCAGGGTTGAATCCAAACCAACCAAACCATAATATAAAAGCACCCACCGCAGCTAAGGGCAAGTTGTGCCCCGGAATGGGATTTGATTCTCCGTTTGGCTGATATTTACCTATACGTGGCCCTAATACAATGGCTGCTGCCAAAGCTGCAAAGCCACCCATGGCATGAACGGCCGACGAACCAGCAAAATCATTAAACCCTCTTAATGCTAGCCAGCCGTTTGGGTTCCATACCCAGTTGGCGGCCAACGGATACATGATGGCGCAAAATATCAAGACAAAAAGTGCATAAGCCCAAACTCTCATGCGTTCTGCAACAGCGCCCGAAACTATAGAAATGGCGGCAATAGCAAAGCCCAGTTGGATAAACCAAAATAATTTGTTTGAAACGGTAAGGCCTAAGCCTAAATCACCTTCTATAATACCTGTATCAAAAGCAAACCAGCCGTTGGAGCTGCCGTAGGCAATTCCAAATCCAACAACATAGAAAGCGATGCCTCCAAAGGTAACATCTATCATCACTTTTGCTATAATGCTCATAGTGTTTTTTGCCCGTACAAAACCTGCTTCAAGCAATGCAAAACCACCTTCCATGAGGAAAATAATGGCTGCGCAAATGGCGACCCATACGGTATCGACGGCATGAATAAGTTCAGTTTGCTCTAAAGCGGCATTAGTTACTTCTTGCATAAAATTTAGTTTTTGGTTAGTAGGTTTTTCAATAGATACTTTTATATAGTTAGCAAAAAGTAAATATTCATTTTTTTAAAATAGCTGCCAAGATACTAAATTTAGAGGGTTGTTTTTGAGAAATACTATATAAATGAATGTGTTTTTTACGAGATTCTCAAATAAGGGGCTTGTTAAAGTAAATATAAATCCTTGAATAAAAGTATTTTATCATTGTAATTAAGTTTGTAAAATAAAAAAAAACACCTTGATATAAAGGTGTTTTGTGACGTTTGGAATTTGAATTGTAAATTAATTGTAATCTTTCACAATAGTTTCATCAGTTAGGGTTTTCATAAAAGAAATGATAGCTTGCTGCTCATTATCCGATAAATCTAAATTATCAAAAGGGAGTGTTTGGTGCGGTACATCAAAACCTAGTCCGCCACCACCGCCAAGATTGTAAAATTCCATAACCTCTTCCAGAGTATTGTAAACGCCATTGTGCATGTAAGGTGCAGTAACTGCCACATTTCTTAACGTTGGTGTTTTAAACATGCCTTTGTGCAGCGCCTCATTAAATTTCCAGTAAAAACCCAAATCGTCATCTAAGGTTTTGTTGGCAGCCGTTTCAGGAACGCCAATAACTTCCTTTTCGGTTTCCATAAAAAATGGAGGCACCGTGCCGTTTGTCAATGGCATAAAATGGCAAGTAGCACACAGGGCTTTTCCCATAAAAATATTGTAACCTAATTTTTCTTCTTCAGTAAAAGTGTCTTCTTCGCCCCTCATATTTTTATCAAATTTAGAATTAAATCCATTTAAGGTTGATATATAAGATGCAATGGCTTTAATAACGTCTTTATTGTTGCCTGAAATACTCCCATAAACATCTTTGAATGCATTTATATAGGTGGAGTCTTTAAGGATGTTGTTTGAAAATTCATGGACATTGGTATTGAATTCTTTATTGTTTGTAAACACCAATGAAATTTGATCCAATAAACTATGCGCTCTGCCGTCCCAAAAGAAACTTTTTTGAAAAGCTGAATTGATAAGTGTGGGTGTATTTCGTTGCAACGGATTGCCTTTATTGTCAAAATTAACGGTCATGTTATCTGCATAACCATTTTCGGGGATATGGCAGGTGGCACAAGCCATAGTGCCATTCGTAGAAATATTTTTATCAAAAAATAATTTTTCGCCAAGAGCTATTTGCTTTTCTGTTGGATTTCTGTTGGTTGCAGGCGTAAAATAGTTTAAATTGAAGGTGTTGTTTTCAAAAAATGTAGGCGCATCAAAATTAAAGGGTTCAGTATTTACAACTTCCCATAGGCCACTTGTTTTTCTGATTTTACCCCAATTTCTAGTAATGGGGTTCATGTAATCTTTTGTAAATGTAAATCTATCGAAGGTGTCAAAATCCAGATTACTGTCAATAAATGTGATGGCTTTTGAAATGTTGTTTATAAAGGTTTCGTTTAAAGATTCGTTTTTATTCTTTATAATAGATTGAATGGTGTTTATGTAAATGATTTTTAAGCTTTCCAAAGAAATTTTACTTTCTTGAACCCCTAAATGGCTTACAGGAGTGTCAAATCCAGAAATAGCTAAACTAATGATTCTGAACAGTTGTTGGTGGATTGCTATAAAAAAGCGTTGCGGATTGAGTGCTCTTTTTTCAATGCCACTTTTTAAAACCGCTAACATGCCCTTGGTTACGTATAGTTCTTGTTCAAAATCTGTTACCGAAGTTTCATTTTCATAGATGCTTTCTTCAATTTTTTGATAGCCGATGGGTTTTAAAATTTTCCCACTATCATCTTTGTAAACAGGAAGTGCGGGGCCATTGGCACGATGACCAACTTCTGGATTCAAATACGAAGCGTAAGGTTCTGCCTTTTTAAAGGCTTTTCTAGATAATGAGAAATATTTTTTAGAATTTTTGCCATCCATGCCTTCTGTTTCCAGGCTGTCTAAATAGGTTATTGCTAAAGTGATATTTTCTAAATAATAATTTTGGGCAAATTTCCAATTTACAATAGAGGTGGTTTCTTTTGTATCGTTTTTACAGTTGGTTAATACCAATATTATAAAAAGAGATGTTAGAATTTTTATAAACGTATTCATCAAAAAAGTTATATACAAAAGAATCTCCATTGTAAAACAGAGATTCTTTTCATTAGTAAAAATAGAGGTATTTGTTATCTAGGTAAACCTTGTAATAAAACAATTTGTCCGCCTTGGTTGTGTGGTAGATTTGTTGAAACGAAATCTTCACTTTGCCAATAATGTGGTTGTAATGCTAAAATGAAGGTATCTGGCACACCAACTTTATCAGAGATATCTACTAACGAACCAAATTCTCCAGAAAAACCTGTGCTACCGGTTGGTGAAAGATTGCTCTCAATTTTTAATTCTAAAAGAACACTGGCGTTATTTCCATTTAAATCGGTTTGATAAATTCGAGAAGCATGTCCTCGGCTAAAAGAATTTGGATCTTCTTGAGTGTAAACAAAGTTTTCAGTAACACAAATATTATCAGGACTTTGAAGCGCTGCTAGGTTTCCATCATTATTGTTTGTGTCCGTATTGCCACTTATGATTTGGGTTAATTTTCCAATTAATGGGTTTGTAGCATCTAACTTTAGTTTGTAAACCGTGCCCCAGTCATTTACATCTCCAGAATTAGGGCCAAGACCAGTAACTGCAAAAAATACATTTCTAGCGTTTGCATCACTTCCTTTTTGATAATCAACATCTTCAACTCTAATAAACTGAGAGGCATTAACGGCAGTACAAGCAGTTTCCATTTCATTTTTACTCATGCTAGCCCCATTTACTATTTAAACAAATTCAACATCATATTCTTTTTGAAAATCCAATTGCCCTTCGTCATAAGTAGTTGCTGCAGTCACATTCATTTTGCCTCCAGTACCATTGGAAATTTCTTTGAATCTTAAAACATAAATTTTTCCACCAGTTAAATCAGCGTCACCACTTTCAGATAAATACATAATAACCTGTCCTTTAGAACCGCTAGAATCATCATCGCCACCAATAATTACTGTTTTTCCAGAATAAGCACCTTTGGGTAGTGGTACGGCATTTTCCCATGAAAATTCGCCAAGGGCATCCAGTCCAAAATCTGCATTAGGCGTAGGATTTGTAATCCAAGGGTCTATACCTTTAACGTCATAAGCAATGCTTTCTGAGGCTGATAAAAAGATGTCTTTATCGCCACCATGAATCGCTTTTTCCCACATCGTACCTGAACATTGTCTTGCAAAATCTGCAACGCCGGCATTTAGTAACCAATCCCCT
>CAXBNH010000172.1:0-6489 GCA_963976905.1 uncultured Algibacter sp. | reverse complement strand
GATTCCTAAAGCGTAAGCTAAATATTTTATGATTTTATACATAATATTTTTTAGTTTAAATTATTACTTTTTTTGTCTGATCAATAAGTCCATTAACGTGATAGAAGCATCTTCCATATCGTTAACAATGCTATCAATTTTAGCAATAATGTAATTGTAAAAAATTTGAAGGATAATGGCAACAACAAGACCGAATACTGTTGTTAAAAGTGCTACTTTAATACCACCAGCAACAAGAGATGGTTGCATATCTCCGGCAGCTTCAATTTTATCAAATGCTTGAATCATACCAATTACCGTTCCCATGAAACCTAACATCGGTGCCAAGGCGATAAACAATGAAATCCAAGATACATTTTTCTCTAATTGACCCATTTGAACACCTCCGTAAGCTACAACCGCCTTTTCAGCAGCTTCAATGCCTTCGTCTGTTCTGTCCAATCCTTGGTAGAATATAGAGGCAACAGGCCCTTTGGTGTTTCTGCAAACTTCTTTTGCAGCTTCTACACCACCAGAAGCCAAAGCATCTTCTACGTCTTGGGTTAATTTTTTAGTGTTTGTTGAAGATAGGTTTAAAAAGATAATTCTCTCAATAGCAATGGCTAATCCCAGAATTAAACATAATAACACAATCCCCATAAATTCTGGGCCACCTTCAATAAATCGCTTTTTTAATTCTTGATGAAATCCAAGGCTTTCGACAGGTGCTGCTGCTTCTTCTGGTTCTCCTTGAGTAATGGTTGCAACAGTAGTAGCAGTGGTTGAAGTTGCGCTAGTTGCATTTGCTGTTCCGAATGCCATCATTCCTGAAATGGCAAGGATAGAAAATAATCTTTTCATGTTCTAGATCTTAATTTTATTAGTTAAAGTGTTAAAGATATAAAAAAAATACAATAAAAAAATAAAAATTAAGCAGAGAGGAAGGGATTCGAACCCTCGATACCCTTTTGAGGTATACACACTTTCCAGGCGTGCGCCTTCGACCACTCGGCCACCTCTCTCTATTTTTAATTGTACTGATTTAGGGGATGAAATAACAAAAAAAACTCCGAAAGCTAAAATTTTATCCGTTAATTTTAATTCATTTCCCCGCATAAAGATGTTTCATAGGTGGTTCTGAACAAGTTACTATCAATATTTTTGCCCAAGAGAAACATCAATTTGGTAATGGCAGCTTCTGTAGTAAGGTCTTTTCCTGATATAACTCCCATATTTTTTAAATGTTCGCTGGTTTCATAGTCGCCCATGTACACACTTCCGCCAGTACATTGTGTTACATTGACGACATATATCCCATTTTTTATGGCGTTTTTTAATAGTTCTGTGAACCAAATTTCGGTTGTGCTATTTCCTGCGCCGTAAGTTTCTATAACCACACCTTTTATATAAGGTGTATTAAGGACACTTTCCAAAAACAGTTTTGAGATTCCAGGAAATAGTTTAACAATACCCACATGGACGTCCATTTTTTTATGTACTTGAAATAGTTTATTTGATTGGGGTTTCCAAAGATGGCCGTAATTGATTTTTAAGCGTACACCAGATTCCGCTAAATCAGGGTAGTTTGCCGATGTGAATGCTTGGAAATGTTCGGAATTGATTTTTGTCGTTCTGTTGCCTCGGTATAATTTATATTCAAAATATAAACATACTTCTTGAATGGTGGGGTTGCCTTCCGTTTGTAAAGATGCTATTTGAACGGCGGTCATCAAGTTTTCTTTGGCATCGGTGCGCAAATCGCCAATGGGTAATTGGGAGCCTGTAAAAATCACTGGTTTTGCCAGGTTTTCCAACATAAAGCTTAAGGCCGATGTGGTGTAGCTCATGGTGTCGCTACCGTGCAATACCACAAAACCATCAAACATATCGTAATTCGATTCTATTATTTCAGCCATTTGAACCCAATATTCAGGATTCATATTGCTTGAGTCTATCGGCAGCTTAAAAGATATGGTGTCTATATGACAATTTATTAATTCCAATTCTGGAATATGTTCCAAAAGAGTTTTAAAATTAAAAGCATGTAGCGCACCGGTTTTTGGTTCTTTAACCATACCAATGGTGCCACCGGTGTAAATAAGCAATATATTAGGTTTTGCCATTTCGATTTATGATTTCGGGCTGTTTTTAGGTAATGTTCATTTTGTAAAGTCGACAAGACGCAATAGTGTGAAATTTAAAAATACTTTGCGTCTCTACGCCTTTGCGTGAGGACGTTTTGTTCCCTTAAATCCCAAAAACAGCTTTTGAATTTTCCGTGGTTATTTCTGCAATTTTTTCAGCAGATATATCATATATATAGGACAGCTTTTCCAATACCTTTAATATGTATAAACTTTCGTTGCGTTTTCCTCTGTATGGTACAGGTGCTAAATAAGGCGCATCTGTTTCTAATACAATATGTTTTAAATCAATTTGATTTAAAAACTGATCTATTTTTCCGTTTTTGAAGGTGGCCACACCGCCAATGCCTAATTTCATATTGAAAGACAGGGCTTGATGCGCTTGTTCCAAGGTGCCTGTAAAGCAATGAAAAATCCCGAACAGATCATCGTCTTTTTCAGTCTCCAGAACCTCAAAAATGGCATCAAAGGCTTCCCTGCAATGGATCACGATCGGTAATTTATAGTGTTTTGCCAATTGTATTTGGTGCTTGAATGCTTTTTTCTGAATTTCTAAAGTTGAGGTGTCCCAATACAAATCAATGCCAATTTCGCCAACGGCATAAAATTTTCGCTTAGCGAGCAGGGTTTCAACATGGTTTAATTCTTCTTTGTAATTGTCCTTTACATGTGTTGGGTGCAAGCCCGTCATTAAAAAAATATTGTCAGGGTAATCGTTTTCCAATTGAAGCATGGCGTTGGTGTAAGTAGAATCAATGGCGGGAATGAAAAATCTAGAAACACCCTGTTCCATGGCACGGTCTATCATTTGGTTTCTGTCCTCGTCAAAAGCTTCGCTGTATAAATGCGTGTGGGTATCGGTAATTGTCATTTGGTAAAAGTATAAAAGTATTTTAAGAAATAAAGCGCTCTTTTTTTGAATCTTTAGGGTTCAGGATGCCTGGTTTTTGATTTTTCATCCTTATTTATTATGAGTAAATTATAGCTAAAATCCTTTGTTATGAGTGGTTTTTGCCCAGTTAAACTTAAAAAAATGTCACTCAAAAAAAACTCAAAAAAAAACTCAAAAAAAACTTGTAATTCAAAATTTTATATTTCATTTGTAGCATATATAGCTGAACAATTGAAACGTATTTTTATGTTTGGGTTTTTGAAAATTGGGAAGTTGTTTTCAAAAGCTGCTTTTAGAAAGAGCAACCGGATTTTAGAGCAAACTTCTGCTCAAACCATTGCGGCAAGCCAGCATATATATGGTTTTGTGCCTACTACCCATAGTCAAATCCAAGTTTGATACCTTTATTATTATCTTTTGAAACATTGGTTTCCTAATTTTCCTATTTGAATAATTTTACATATTTTTAAAAAATAATGAATACGAAATATATAGATTTAATAAGTCAAACGTTTGATTTTCCACAAGAAGAATTTAAACTAGAAGACAAAACCTTGCAATTTCATGATATTGATTTGATGCAGTTGGTGGAACAATATGGTGCACCATTAAAGTTTAGTTACTTGCCCCAAATTTCCAATAACATCAACAGGGCAAAAGGTTGGTTTGCAGCGGCCATAAAAAACAATAAATATAAAGGGAAATACAATTATTGCTACTGTACCAAAAGTTCCCATTTCAAGCACGTTTTAAATGAAGCGTTGAAAAACGATATTCATATTGAAACCTCATCAGCTTTTGATATTGATATTGTTGAAAACCTTAAAAAAGAAGGCAAAATCAATGATGATACCTATGTGATCAGTAATGGTTTTAAACGTGCGCAGTACGTGACAAATATTGCCCGATTGATTAATGGCGGCCATAAAAATTGCATTCCCATTATTGATAATTATGAAGAAATAGAATTATTATCACAAGAAATAGAAGGGAAATTCAATGTAGGCATACGTATAGCTTCAGAAGAAGAACCTAAATTTGAGTTTTATACCTCGCGTTTAGGTATTGGTTACAAAAACATTGTGCCTTTTTACAAAAATCAAATTCAGAACAATAAAAAAGTAAAGTTGAAAATGCTTCACTTTTTTATAAATACGGGTATTCGGGACAATGCTTACTATTGGAACGAATTGTCAAAATGTTTAAAAGTTTACATCGCTTTAAAAAAGATTTGTCCGTCATTGGATAGTTTGAATATTGGTGGCGGATTTCCAATAAAAAATTCCTTGGCTTTTGATTTTGATTATGCGTATATGGTAGATGAAATCATAAACCAAATAAAATTGGCCTGCGAAGAAGAAGACGTAAAAGTGCCCAATATTTTTACAGAATTTGGCAGTTTTACAGTAGGCGAAAGCGGTGGGGCTATTTACGAAGTTTTGTATCAAAAACAACAAAATGACCGTGAAAAATGGAACATGATCAACTCATCATTCATTACCACTTTACCAGATACTTGGGCCATCAACAAGCGGTTTGTGATGTTGCCAGTAAACCGTTGGCATGATAGTTATGAGCGTGTTCTGTTGGGCGGATTGACCTGCGATAGTGATGATTATTACAATAGTGAGCAACACATGAATGCTATTTATTTGCCTAAGTACAATAAAGAAAAGCCATTGTATATTGGGTTTTTTAATATTGGGGCCTACCAAGAAACCATAGGAGGGTTTGGAGGTTTGCAGCACTGTTTGATTCCGTCGCCAAAGCATATTTTAATTGACAAAGATGACGATGGAAACATCACAACAAAATTATTCAGTGAGCAACAAAAAAGTGAAGACTTGCTTAAGATTTTAGGCTATGATATGAACCCAAATGGTCATTAATATAGAGAATAAATCACATTTGATAATTAAACAATAAGATATCAACAAATGAAAACTAGTACCTATGCTGGAATTCCAGAAGAATTTGCAAAACTGGAAAGTGCAAAAATCGTTTTAATCCCTGTGCCTTATGATGGCACAAGTACATGGCAAAAAGGCGCAGACAAAGGCCCAGAGGCTTTTTTAAACGCTTCTGAAAACATGGAACTTTATGATATTGAAACAGGAACCGAAGTTTACCAACAAGGGGTGTATTTAGCAGACGCCGTTACAGAAAACGCATCGCCGGAAGCTATGGTGGATGCCGTACATCAAGCTACAAAAAAATACATCAAAAAGAATAAGTTCGTGACCGTTTTTGGGGGAGAACATTCCATATCTATCGGCACCATCCGTGCGTTTAATGAAATGTTTCCAAGTTTGACCGTGCTGCATATTGATGCCCACGCCAATTTGCGTAAAAGCTACGAAGGCTCAAAATACAACCATGCTTGTGCGGTTTATGAAGCCAGCCAAACCACCAATCTGATTCAAGTGGGCATCCGCTCCATGGATGTTAAGGAGAAAACGGTTATGGATGAAGACAAAACGTATTTCGCGCATGAAATGGCCGTTGATGATACTTGGAGAGATTCTGCCATTGATCAGATGACAGATAATGTTTTCATTACCTTCGATTTGGATGTTTTGGATCCGTCTATCATGCCAAGCACTAGCACACCACAGCCAGGCGGGTTGTTTTGGTACGAAACTTTGGATTTTTTAAAACAAGTATTTGAAGAAAAAAATGTGGTAGGTTTTGATATTATGGAGCTTTGTCCAAATAAGAACGATAAATCATCAGATTTTTTAGCGGCTAAATTATACTATAAAATGTTGAGCTATAAGTTTTTGGGTGAGGATGTAGAAGATGAATATGATAACTCTTACGAGAGTTCAAAAACAGGAAACAACACAAAATTTAACGAAGACGATGAGTACTAAAGGTCCTATTTCACAATTTATAGAAAAACATTATTTGCATTTCAATGCCGCTGCTTTGGTAGATGCCGCAAAAGGTTACGAGGCGCAGCTAAATTCTGGTGCAAAAATGCTCGTTTCCTTAGCGGGTGCCATGAGTACTGCTGAATTAGGTAAAAGTTTTGCAGAAATGATCCGTCAAGATAAAGTGCAGATTATTTCTTGTACTGGTGCCAATTTGGAAGAGGATATTATGAATTTGGTAGCACATTCGCATTACAAACGTGTGCCAAATTATCGTGATTTAACACCTCAAGAAGAGTGGGATTTATTGGAAAAAGGCTTAAACCGTGTTACGGATACTTGTATTCCCGAACATGAAGCTTTCAGGCGATTGCAAAAGCATATTCATAAAACATGGAAAGAAGCAGACGATAAAGGCGAGCGTTATTTGCCACATGAATATATGTACAAAATGTTATTGTCTGGCGTGTTGGAACAATATTATGAAATCGATTTAAAAGATTCATGGATGTATGCCGCTGCCGAAAAGAATTTACCTATTATTGTTCCAGGTTGGGAAGATAGTACCATGGGGAATATTTTTGCAAGCTATGTGCTAAAA
>CAXBNH010000171.1:0-6498 GCA_963976905.1 uncultured Algibacter sp. | reverse complement strand
GTATGATGGTTTAGCTTGGCTCATGCAAATTGTACTGTTCCTAACGCTTGGGCTACTTGTTTTTCCTTCACAGATTATTCCTGTTGCAGGCATTGGGTTACTCGTTTCAGTATTTTTGATAATTATATCTAGACCTCTGGGTGTTTTTATAAGCCTTATGTTTTTTAAAATGAAACTCCGGCGCCGTTTTTACATCTCTTGGGTAGGTTTGCGCGGTGCCGTACCCATTGTTTTTGCCACATATCCATTAATAGCTGGTATAGAAAAAGCAAATATGATTTTCAATATCGTGTTTTTTATTTCGGTGACATCTATTTTAATACAAGGCACCACGCTTTCTCTATTTGCCAAATGGCTAAACGTTGGATTACCTGAAAAAATAGCGAGCGAAAGCGATAAATTCTTGTCTGATTTTCCAAAAACAGCCATTAAAGAACTTGAAATTTATTCAAATTGCTACGCCGCTAACAAGAAAATTGTGGATTTAGGTTTCCCAAAAAGCGCCATCATTGCTTTGATAAAAAGAAATGACAAATATTTAACGCCAAACGGTGCTACGGTTATTGAGCCTAATGATGTTTTGGTAATCCTTTCTGAAAACCAAGAAGGCTTGGATTTGGTACATCGTTGTTTAAACAAAACCGCCATATAAAAAACAACCTATGGCAAAGTTAAAATTTGAAATTGTAGTTAGCTATCAACAAATATAAAATAAGTGACAAAAAGCATAAAGACACCTTGGCCTACTAAAGATGTGATGACACAGATTTATGACATGAAACTTTGGGGAGGAAACCAATTCGATTTTTATTCTGGAGCAGGATCACATGACCCAAAAATCATACACCCGTATTTAAACACTTTGATAGCTTTTTTAGAATCCCACAACAACGCATTGACCGTTTGCGATTTAGGCTGTGGCGATTTTAATATTGGAAAACACCTTACCGAATACGCTAAAAAATATATTGCTGTTGATATTGTTGAAAATCTAATCAATAGGAACAAAACACTTTATAAAGAAAACAACCTAGAATTCCATTGTTCGGATATTACAAAAGACGAGCTTCCGTTGGGGGATTGTATTATATTACGACAGGTACTGCAACATATATCCAATACTGAAATCCAAAATCTCATAAAAAAAGTAGCAACTTATAAATATATCATACTTACGGAACATATACCGCTAGGTAAGTTTATTCCAAATAAAGATATTATTTCTGGGCAAGGGATTAGGTTAAAACAAAATAGCGGTGTTAATTTATTGGAAGCACCTTTTAATTTAAAAATTAAAGAAGAAAAGCAACTTGGAGAGCATATTTTAGAAGATAATGAAGGGCGTATTGTAACAACGTTATTTGAAGTATTTTGAACAGCATTATTCTTGTAATTTAATTTGATTCCAAACTTAAAAAATCTAACTTAGTTTTTATGTACTGACATAAATCATTAAAACGAATTCAAACCCGAATATTTGTACTTAACTAAAAAACAATTAATTAATGGAAAGAATTTTAAAAAAACTGAAAGAAATTAAAGAGGATTTGAACTCTTTAAATCAAAACTCAAACGACGAAGAGTTTAAAGCATTAAAAAATAGAACAAAAAATATCGCCATTAAACAATTTGGGAAGGATAACGATTATTCTAAGAGAATTGATAGTATTGAAGATTTTTTAACTGAAAGGTATAAACATCAAGCTATCGGAATTGTTGATTTAATGATTGATGAAATTGAATTAGTGGAAACAAAAGAAAAATTAATTAAAGAGCCCCTTATTCAACAAGAAGAAATAAAAAAAGAACAAAATTTACTTAAGTCTTTAACCTCTAAAATATTTATAGTTCATGGTCATAATGATACGATGCGCGAAACGGTTGCTAGAACAGTAGAAAAACTTGGACTTAAATCCATTATTTTACATGAACAAGCAAATATAGGAGATACAATCATTGAAAAATTAACAAGAAATTCTAATGTAAATTTTGCAATTGTACTTTTATCTGCTGATGATAAAGGAGGTTTGAAAAATGACCCTTTAAAGAGCATGAAATTTCGGGCTAGGCAGAATGTCATTTTTGAACTCGGATACTTTATTGGAAAATTAGGAAGAAAAAGAGTAATTGTCCTTTTTGAGGACATCAAACAATTTGAAATACCTTCAGACTATCAAGGGATTGTTTATATACCCTACAAAATAAATAGCGACGATTGGAAATTAAAACTTTCACAAGAACTAATTGAATCAGGATATTCCATAGATTTAAATAAATTATTAGGATAAAAACATACTTGTGAACAGTTACGCTTTTTTTACCATTTAAACGTCAAATTTTTATCGGTTATTGGCTTCTCATAAACCCTCCAAAAAAATCACATATGACCTATGATTAAACAAGCCGCTAATTTGAAATCAGCAACTCAATCTGAAAACCATGAACGACCAAAACCATTTCTACTTAAACCAACAAGAACCAAACAAAAGTTGTTTATTGGCGATGCGGGGCATTGTTCTTAACTACGGCAAAAAGATTACGGAAACACGCAAATACGGTATGCCTTGTTTTTGCTACAAAGGAAAAATGTTCTGCTATATTTGGATAGACAAAAAAAACCAATGGCCCTTATTTCCTAATGGTTGAAGGAAACTATCTTGACCATCCAGAATTAGAAACAGGCAACAGATCTCGCATGAAAATTTTCAGAATAAATCCCAACAAAGATTTACCAATAGCAACCATTGACCTCATTATGAACCGAGCATTGGATTTATACAGAAACGGTACCATTAAAATAAAAAGCGCCATTTAATTACTTAAATGGCGTTTCTTCTATTTTATGAATGTTTATCGAAGTCTTATTCAACAATAAACTTACCTTTCATCATGGCATAATGCCCTGGAAAACTACAAATAAAATCATAGGTGCCCGCTGCTGGCGCATCAAACTCAATAACGGTAGTTTCGCCACCACCAACTAATTTAGTATGAACAATGACATCATCCGTGCCCTCTGGAATATAGTCTGTTGCGGCAGAAACAGCCGCTTTTCCTGCAAACGCAGCGATATCAACGCCTTGCTTCAGCAACACGAAATTGTGACCCATCACTTGCTTGTTAAGCTTACCAACGTGTCTTAAGGTCAATTTTACTTTTTGACCGGCTTTCACTTTGATTTCGCTTTTATCATACTTCATCATATCGTCGCCAGATATAACAATATTGGCTTCATCGGATGCCTCAGCAGCTTTTTCTACTGGAGCGGCTTCTTTCTTTTCATAAGTAAAGCCTTCTTTCTTTTTTTCTTCTTTTTTCCCGCCACAATTCATCAATAATGCCGAAAAAACACATACTACTAAATACTTAATTGTCTTCATTTTTTTTAAAAATTTTGTTCTTGTAAAAATAATAAATTATAACAGATTATAAAATGTAATCTGTACTAATAAAATTAGATGTTTTCTTATCTAACAATTCACTTAAAATAGCATTATTATAAGCGTTGTCTTTTGAGGCCACAAAGGTTCTAATAGAAAAAGAGCGCAACGCATCATGGACGCTCAAGGTGCTAAATGCCGAATCTTTTCTTCCTGTAAACGGATATACATCAGGCCCTCTTTGGCACGAACTGTTCAAATTAACACGACACACCAAATTGACCAAAGTATCAATCAACGGCGATAAGGTGTGGACATTTTTACCAAAAAGACTGACTTGCTGTCCGTAATTAGATTCTGCCATATCATCCAAAGGCTCATCTATATCTGAAAAAGGCACTACGGGCACTACGGGCCCAAACTGCTCCTCTTCAAATATTCGCATATCTTTATTGACTGGATATAAAACCGCTGGAAAAATAAAATTTTCAGAGGTTTCGCCTCCTTTTTTATTTAAAATCTTTGCGCCTTTACCCACGGCGTCATCTATTAATTCTTGAATATATGCAGGTTTTTCTACCTCTGGCAATGGTGTTAACTTAACGCCAGACTCCCATGGGTTTCCAAATTTAAGCCGATCTACTTTATACGCAAAACGCCTGTTGAATTCTTCCACTACCGATTCGTGTACATACAATACCTTAAGTGCTGTACAGCGTTGTCCATTAAATGATAATGTACCAGCAATACATTCATCAACTGCTAAATCCAAATCGGCATCCGGCAATACAATGGCTGGATTTTTAGCTTCCAATCCTAAAACCAAGCGCAATCTATTTCCTTTAGGGTGTTGCCCCTGAAGCGCATTGGCCGACTTACTGTTACCAATCAAAGCCAAAACCGTAATTTTTCCAGATTTCATAATCGGAGAAGCCAATACCCGTCCGCGACCGTAAATCACGTTCACTACGCCTTTTGGAAAACTGCTCTGAAACGCTTCCAATAAAGGCGAAATCAATAAAACACCTAATTTTGCAGGTTTAAAAATCACGGTATTGCCCATTATCAACGCAGGAATCAATAGCGTAAAGGTTTCGTTAAGCGGATAGTTATAAGGCCCTAAACACAAAACCGCGCCAAGTGGCCCACGACGGATATGTGCATATACGCCTGAATTTTTCTCAAACTTGGCAGAATCACGGTCCAGTTGTTTATAATCTTCAATGGTATCATAAATATAATCTACCGTTCTATCAAATTCTTTTTCAGAATCTGGTAGGTTTTTACCAATTTCCCACATCAATAATTTTACAATTTCCTCCCGCTTGGTTTTCATTTGTTTCACAAATTTTTCCATGCAAGCAATTCTATCTACCACTTTCATGGTTGGCCACAAACCCTGGCCTTTGTCGTAGGCGTTTAATGATGAACTCAAGGCATCCATGGCTTCATTTTCTCCCAATTGCGGGATGGTGCCCAAAAGCGTGGGCTTGTATGTTTCAGTAGAAGAAATGGTAGAATACACCTCTGCGGTTTCGCCTTCCCATTGTTTTAATTCGCCTTCAACCAAATAAGTGTTTTGGTGTAAAAGTGATGTTATTTTATATGCTTCTGGAATTTCTATAAAGGGTTGTTTCATGGTTTTCTAAATTTTATGTTTGATACTATTGCTATCAAAGTAATGAAAAATAACCCAGTTTCAATACTGAAAACCTTTATAAATTAAAAGATGGGAACTAAAACGATTTCGATAATTGAAAGAAGGTTTTACAAACAAATTAATAATCCATATCATTTTCATATATTTAAATCATATTTTTTACCGTAAGCTTATGAAAAAAGTAATTTTAGCATTTTGGGCTGTTTTTGTGATTGTTTCTTGTAAACATGAAAAAAAAGCGGAGACAGCAGAATTAAATTTCGAAAATAATTCCAAAAGTAATGAATGGATTTACCTATTTAATGGAAAGGACACCGAAGGATGGCGCGCATATAATGGAGAAACCCTCCCTCCTGGTTGGATTGCAAAAGATGGTGCGTTAACATTTGACACCGAATTAGGCTTAGAGCAAAATTATACAGGTGGAAAAGATATTATCTACGCAACAGAAGAATTTGATAATTTTGAACTTTACATAGAATGGAAACTTCCTAAAGGAGGCAATAGCGGCATTTTTTACCATTTAAAGGAAGGCTACAACAAACCCTATGAAGTTGCTCCAGAATACCAACTTATTGACGATTTAGGATATGCAGACATTCATGACCTTACAAAATATAATTTAAGTTTGGGTTATACTGAAAATCCTGAAGAATTAAAACCTTTACAAAGAACAGGGTCTGATTATGCCATGCACCCAGCTGACCAATCACAAAAAATACTGAACCCTATTGGAGAGTGGAATACTTCAAAAATTATTTTTACACCAGAAAAAGTAGAGCATTGGTTAAACGGAAAAAAGCTGTTGTCATTTGTTCCTTGGGATGATGCATGGTATGAAAAAAAGAATTCAGACAAATGGAAAAACAGTCCTGATTACGGCAAGTACAAAACAGGCTATATTGGACTTCAAGATCACTCAAGCCCTATTTGGTTTAGAAATATAAAAATCAAAAAATTATAAGAGACTGTTATGGATAAAAGAGACTTTTTAAAGAAAAGCAGCTTAGGGGTTGCGGGTATTGTTTTAGCGCCGTCGCTAACTATGTGTAAATCTGCCGCTATTGAAACCGAAAAACGCCTCAGAACTGCTCACATAGGTGTTGGCAATATGGGTAGCGCAGACCTAAAAGCCATTTCTTCACATCCATTGGTAGATGTGGTTGCATTATGTGATGTAGATTCAAATTATCTTTTTGATGCCATGAGATTACATCCCATTGCCAAGGGCTTTACTGACTACAGGGACATGCTTAAAAAAATGAAAAACAAGATTGACGCTGTTATTGTATCTACACCAGACCACACCCATGCTCCAGCGGCAACTCAAGCTATGAACCTAGGAAAACCCGTATATTGTCAAAAACCACTAACACATTACGTTTCTGAAGCCAGAGCCATGAAAAAATTGGCTCAAGACAAACAGCTCGTTACCCAAATGGGCATTCAAGTCCATTC
>CAXBNH010000170.1:0-6532 GCA_963976905.1 uncultured Algibacter sp. | reverse complement strand
AATAATCCAAGATGAATATGCTGTTTGGGCCTTTTTCCAAAGGACAGGTGTGCCTTTGGAAACTTTTGTTGATGAATATGTAGGTTGGATGGAAGAACAATGGAACCATGCCTCTGTACTGATTTGGGATGCACAAAACGAGACAAATGGCGAACCAAGGACTGGTTGGGCTTTGAATATTGTTCGCACCTTGGACGAATCAAACAGACCCTGGGATAACGGTTGGGGAGACATACAAAGTGAAACGGATACAAGAGAGTTACATCCCTACGTTCAGCAGAAAGCGATGTTTGATTTTATGGGTGGCGAACTTCCTCCTTTGCCAACGTTGTCTGAGTATAACAAAACAAAACCAGATAGCATCTTTTTGGCAGAAGGTAAGTATCCTGCATTAGTAAATGAGTATACTTGGTTGTGGGTAACCCGCAACGGTACACCAACCAGAACCACTGAGCAAGGCTTTGCAAAATATTTTCCTAACGCTACTGCCGAAGAGCATTTTGAACGGTATGCATATAATTGTGCGGCAGAAACTGAATATTACAGAGCGTTACGTACAGCAGGAGTCATGCAATTTGCTGGCTTAAGTAGTAATCATGAGGGTTGTGGTACGAGTGATATTTTTATTGATAATTTAACCATCGAACCTCATATTGAAGTATATGTTAAAGATGCCTTTTCACCTTTAGGAATCTGCATTTTTGACTGGAGCGATGATTTTGAAAAAGAAAGTGAGCAAGAAATTCCTTTTGTTTTGGTAAATGATACTTATGAAGATTGGATAGGTAAAATAAACATTGAAATCATTAATAAAGAAAAACAAGTAGTTTTTTCAAAAATTATCGATGGCAATGTTACTGCTGTTGGAAAAGAAATTTTTTACTCTAAAATTAGGATGCCAAAAACGTCAGGGAATTATAAATTAAGAGCAACCATTATAACCCCAGAAGGAGAAGAAATAAGTTCCTTTAGAAAATATGAAATTTTATAAAAGGCAAATTATTCAAAATTTTTTGTGTTACAGGAAGATTCAAATTTGGATAGACTTGATTTTTTAGGATGACCCAAGTAAAATATTTAGTATTAAAGACAATAAATAAAGTATAAATTGAAACTTTTTAAACGCATATTAAAAATAATTGGATACGTATTGCTTTTTATTTTGGCAATAGGTATTTATCTAGGAGCAACTTATTATTATCAATTTAAGGTAAAACCCAACAAAGAATTAAATGCTTTTAAAGGAGAGAATAGCAACTACAGTTTTCAAAACGGCCAATTACATATATCGAAGACCAGATTTTCGAACTTTAAAGTTATAGATAGTGTCGATTTTTTTAAATTAAATACACCTTCAAAAAGAAAGACTATTTCCTTAAATGGTATTTGGCAAATAGCCGAAGGCGATTTTGATGAAATTCCCGAAACTTTTCCAGGTAAAGTTCCCGTTCCCGGATTTGCAGATTTAGCAATGCCTGCTTTTGTAGGTGTTGGCGATACAAAGCCACTTATGGGCCTTGGGTTTTTAAAACCATCTCAATTTATGTCTAACATGAAATTTAAGGACAAAAAAAGGGAGGCTTTTTGGTACAAAAAAGAATTTTCAATTGAAGGGGATGTTCCTGATTTTGCACAACTAAAGGTACATAGAGCACAATATGGTTCGGCCGTTTGGTTGAATGGCAAAAAATTGGGAGAAAATGGCAAAAATTATCAACCGGGATATTACAATGTATCGGAAACCCTTCTAGGAAATGGTCATAAAAACGAATTGATTGTTAAGGTAGGGACTTCTGTGACTTATAGTCAAAACAACAACAATATTTATGGGGATGCTTTGGAAAAAGACCGCCATTTGCCAGGTATTTATGATGATGTGGAATTAATCCTATCAGGAGCTTTACAAATTGAAAAAGTACAGGTAGTTCCTATTATTGGTAAAAAGAGTGCAAAAGTTATTGTATGGGTAAATAATAGAGGGTTGGAAACCACCACAAGTTTGAAATTTCTAGTACATCGTTATCAAACCGACAGTATTGTTGGAGCTGTGGAAACCGCTTCTTTTTCAATCAAATCCAATGAAAGTAAATTGGTTGAAGTTGAGATTCCTATTACTAATTGTAAATTGTGGTCGCCAGAACACCCTAACTTATATGCCTTAACAACTAAATCGGATAATGACCAATTGGAAACCCGTTTTGGGATGCGGGAATTTCATTTTGATAGAGAAACAAAAGTTCCAACACTTAACAACAGACCATATTACTTAAGAGGAACAAGCGTGCCATTTTTTAGATATATAGAAAACCCGTACAGAAAAGGTGAAGTTTGGGATGAGGAATGGGTACGTACCGTTTTTAAACGCTTTAAAGAGATGAATTGGAATACAGTTCGTTTTCATGTAGGTCCAGCACAAAGCTTATGGTACCGCATTGCGGACGAAGAAGGCATGGTTATTCAAGATGAATATGCCGTTTGGGGATTCCATTTATTTAGAATGGGCGTGCCATTGGAAACCTTTGTTGAAGAGTATATTGGTTGGATGGAAGAACAATGGAACTATGCTTCCGTCCTTATTTGGGATGCCCAAAATGAGACCACTCAAGATGCAGACCCACGAAGTGGAATGGCTGTAAATATTGTTAGAACACTGGATGAATCTAACAGACCTTGGGATAATGGTTGGGGTAATTTGCAATCAGAAACCGATACAAAAGAAATACATCCTTACTTATATTCTGGAGCCATGTTTAGTCCTTTTGGAGGAGATTTAAAACCTTTAAGAACCTTGGCTGAATTCAATAAAACAAAACCCGACAGTACTTTTTTAAGTAGCGAAGGGAATCCCGTTTTAGTAAACGAATACAGTTGGCTATGGGTGCGACGTGATGGAAAAGGAACAGATTTAACTGAGGCTGGTTTTGCTAAATATTTCCCTAATGCCACGCCCGAAGAAAACTTTGAACGCTATGCCTACGACTGCGCAGCACAAACCGAATATTACAGAGCCTTGCGGTCTGCAGGAGTAATGCAGTTTGCGGGTTTAAGCAGTAATTATGAAGGATGCAAGACTACCGATATTTTTAGCAATACAGAAAACTTAACGATTGAACCCTTCATCAAGAAATACGTAAAAAACGCATTTTCACCACTAGGCATCTGCATTTTTAATTGGAGTGATACATTTAAAAAAGGGAGCGAGCAACAAGTCCCTATCGTTTTGGTTAACGATACTTACCAAGATTGGGAAGGGGCAATAATTTTTGAAATACTTCATCAAGGAAAAATGATTTCCTCACAAACCATTAATGCTTCCGTAAAAAGTGTAGGAAAATCGATTTTATCAATAAAAACTAACATTCCAAATGTTTCAGGAAAATATCTATTCGTGGCTACATTAATTGATGCTAATGGAAATAGCGTAAAATCAATTAGAAAATTTGATTTATAAAAATAAAATAAAACCAGAAACATTCAATAATCAAGTTTTGATTCTTAGGCATAAAGAAACTAGTATTTACTTAAATAATATGGTGTTAAGTGTGGGATAGAAACCCGTATTTATATAAAAAAGTACAACCCAAATGGTTTGGACGTTTTGTTAGATGGAATGATTCATCTTTGAAATGGTTAAGGATTCTAGGTTTAAAGACTATAATTAATTTTTTGATTTTAGCATTTATTTGATGCGGTCTGTTACCAATATTTATAAGCATTGATTTGAAAAATAGTAAAGAAATAATTTGAAAATGAACATACCAGAAAATTTTGAAAGTAGAATAGACAGCATATTACCTCTACTAACCTTAGAAGAAAAAGTAGCGATGTGTCACGCACAATCAAAATTTAGTTCTCCAGGTGTAGATCGTTTGGGGATTCCTGAAATATATATGACTGATGGTCCACATGGTGTTAGAGCAGAGATTAGTTGGGATAGTTGGAAACATGCAGGTTGGACTAACGACTCTATTACTGCCTTTCCGGCATTAACTTGTTTGGCAGCAACATTTAGTCCGAAACTATCTGGTGATTATGGTTTTAGTGTAGGAGAAGAAGCATTATATAGAAAAAAAGATGTGCTGTTGGCTCCGGGTGTAAATATATATCGTACGCCGCTAAATGGTCGGAATTTTGAATATATGGGGGAAGACCCATTTTTAGCCTCACAATTGGCAGTGCCTTATATTCAAGGCGTACAAAAAAATGGTGTAGCGGCTTGTGTAAAACATTTTGTGCTGAATAATCAGGAAAAATGGAGAATGCAGATAAATGTAGAGGTTAGTGATAGAGCGCTTCATGAAATTTATCTTCCAGCATTTAAAGCAGCAGTTCAAAAAGGACATGTATGGTCAATTATGGGAGCATACAATAAATATAAAGGGCAATTTTGCGGGCATAATGATATATTATTAAACAAAATATTAAAAAAAGATTGGGGATTTGACGGTGTAGTTATCTCTGATTGGGGAGGAATTCATGATTCAAAACAAGCTGCCTATAATGGTTTGGATATAGAGATGGGTACAGGAACAGATGGTTTAACAACTAATGTTGAAAATGAGTTTGATAATTATCATTTGGCACAACCTTTTTTAAAGGAATTAAAAGCTGGAAATATAGAAGAAAGTGTTTTAGATGATAAGGTTCGTAGAATTTTACGTTTAATATTCCGCAGTAGTATGAATCCAAACAGGGGCTTTGGTAAAAAGAACAATCAAGAACATTTAGATGTCGCAAGGAAAATTGCTACAGATGGGATTGTTCTATTAAAAAATGAAGATACTTTTTTCCCTATAGATCCAAAAGAAAATAAAACGATTGCTGTTATTGGCGAGAATGCTACACGCCAAATGACAATTCAAGGAGGTTCGTCTGAGTTAAAGGCTAAGTTAGAAACTTCACCACTTCAAGGTATTCAAGAACGATATAAAGGAGCAAATGTTGTTCATGCTATGGGCTATGCTTCGGGCGAATCTAAGGAAGGTGTTGTTATGCCTTCATTGTTAGATGCAAATAAATTAAAAAAAGAAGCCTTAGAAGTTGCAGCTAAAGCTGATGTTGTGCTTTTTGTAGGTGGATTAAATAAAAGTCATCATCAAGATTGTGAAGGTGGAGACAGGTTAGAATACGGTCTTCCTTTCGGGCAGAACGAATTACTAAACGATATTATTACAGTGAATCCAAATGTTGGTGTGTTATTGGTAAGTGGTAATGCAGTAGCAATGCCTTGGTTGCCTAATGTAAAAGCGGTTATGCAAGTCTGGTATTTGGGTAGTGAAGCAGGTCATGCCATTGCAGACGTTATCAGCGGAGATGCAAACCCTTCAGGTAAACTTCCTTTTACATTTCCTAAAAAAATAAGTGATAATGCAGCACATCATTATGCTGAGTTATCATATCCTGGTGATGGCACCAATCAAGAATACAAAGAAGGTATTTTTGGTAGGATACCGTTGGCATGATACCAAAAATATTGAGCCACTTTTTGCTTTTGGATATGGATTGTCTTATACCTCATTCGATATTTCTGATGTTAAAGTGAATGCAAATAGCTATACAGAAAATGATAAGATTGTTGTGTCTTGCAAACTTGCAAATACCGGAAAATCCGATGGAGCCGAAGTTGTACAGGTATATATAGGTAAACCAAATTCTAAAGTTGAAAGAGCTGTTAAAGAATTGAAAGGTTTTAGCAAGTTGAATCTAAAAAGTAATACATATGAAAATGTTGAAATATCAATAGATGTTGCCTCTTTAAAATATTATGATGAGTCCATTTCCGATTGGAATTTGGAAAAAGGTGAGTATATTATTTATGTTGGTAATGCTTCAGATAATATTGCGCAAGAATTAAAAATAACAATTGGTTAATAAAGTTAAAAATAGTCATTTGGCCTTCTTGTGTAGTACCTGATTTAGTGTCAAACTTTGTAAGTATTAAAATATAATATCAATCATAAAATTTTAAAAAGTCAAAAATAAAAGGCTTCGAATTTATTTAATATGAAAAAAATTGTAACACTAATTGGTTTAGCCATAATGGCTTTCTTTCTATATCAAGGCATTATGTATTGCTGGAAGGAGTATAACTACAATTGGAAATTTAGTGGACAATTAGATTCTTTTACAGGTGAAGATTTACCATTTGAATTTGATGGAAAACAATTAAGCGTTTCAACAAATAACGCATTAGGAATCCAAATTATTGATGATAACGCAACGGTTGCAGATAGTGTTAGTTTAAGAAATGTTCAATCTCTAAATGGAAATTGGCGAGTTGAAGAAGGTGATTGGGACATTCAGCCAACAACCTTTAATCATAGTGTTCAAGTACCAGGTTTATTAGACTTAGCTGAACCAAATTTTGAATTTCCTTTAATAGACCCAAGCATATATGCTATTGGACCTAAAAAGGAGTTTGCTTCACCACGCCGAACTCAAGTGCCTATAATTACAGATGATAAACGGGATGCGTTTTGGTATAAAAAAACGTTTACGCACCAAGGCGCTATTTCCGAAGTCGTAATTTTAA
>CAXBNH010000169.1:0-6538 GCA_963976905.1 uncultured Algibacter sp. | reverse complement strand
TATGGAATTGGGCAGAAAAGGCGAACTCATTGCCCACGATAAAGACCACGCTGTACTCACATTAATGGAAATAAACAAGGTTATTGAAACCAATTTTATAGCCATACACCCAAAAATGAATTTAGGGGACATGGTACAGCAAGCTGTTATAAAATCAAACCGAAACATCTTTCCGGTAGTTAATGAAAAAGACAACATGCTAAGAGGTGTTATTTTATTGGATGATTTAAGACCCATCATGTTTGACCAATCTCTATACAGCGATGTTACGGCAACAGATATCATGCAACCCGCACCTGAAATCATAGATCTTGATAAAGATAAAATGACGGATATTATGAAAAAATTCCAAGATAGCAGCGCTTGGAATTTGCCCGTGATAAAAGATGGCGCTTACTATGGTTTTATCTCAAAATCCAAATTATTAACGGCGTACAGACGCCAATTGATAACGCTACAAGGCAGAGGATAAAACACATAATAATTTTTTGTTTTAATAGAAAACAAATTACCTCCCTCCCTAAAAACGAAAAAGCTTTTCACAGGATTTTTTTAGTATTTTTATACCATGCCGTTTAATCCTAAAAGTGTATTACGCAAATTCTTAATATGGAAATACAAATATATTTCCGAACGCCAATTTGTTTACATACTCAGTATTTTAGTCGGTTTTTTAGCAGGTATGGGTACGGTAGTGCTCAAAAACCTGACCCATTATATCCGTTTACTTTTTGAATTGGATTTTTTCAAAAACTATCAAAATTCACTGTACTTTATTTTCCCCATGATTGGGCTTTTGCTGGTTTATATCATCAAGCAAACATGGTTAAAAAAACATATTGGCCATGGCATTTCAACCACGTTGCATGCTATTTCAAAACTAAATGGCATCATACCCAGATATAATATTTATGCGGCGTTGATTACTGCGCCACTAACCGCTGGCTTTGGAGGTTCTGTGGGTTTGCAAGGGCCTGCGGTAAGCGTTGGATCTGCTTTGGGTTCCAATGCCGCACTATTGTTCCGAATGAGCGCTAAAACACGTATGCTTTTAGTGGGTTGCGCTTCAGCTGGTGCGATGTCTTCCATGTTTAAAGCCCCAATTGCTGCTATTATTTTTGCCGTAGAAATATTTAGTCTGGACATCGCTTTCGTTTCTTTGGTACCGCTATTATTAGCATCAGTTTCAGCAGTATTGACCTCATATATGTTTTTAGGAACCGATGTTTTGCTACATTTTAAATTAGTGGATAGATTTGAGGTCAACCACATTATATTTTATATTCCTTTGGGATTGGTAACGGCTTTAGCATCGGTATATTTTTCAAAAGTCTATTTTACTATAACCAATTTTTTCAAGCAATTTGAAAGTAGGGCCGTACGTTTATTAATTGGTGGTTTGGCCATTGGCACGATGCTTTATTTCATTCCGCCACTTTACGGTGAGGGTTATGGCATTATGAACAATTTACTAAAAGGCGACCATCTGGCAGCTATTGGCGAAACCCCTTTTAATTTGAACTTATCCAACATTTGGATCGTTGTGGCTCTTTTACTTGGTATTTCCATATTCAAAGCCATAGCCATGACCACCACTTTTGGTGCAGGCGGTGTTGGCGGTATTTTTATTCCAACGCTGGTTATGGGCAGTGCTTTGGGCAATGCCTGTGCTAAAGTGATCAATAACTTAGGGCTTGATTTTGGTGTTTCTGAATCAAACTTTACTTTAGTTGGCATGGCCGGGCTTATGGCCGGTGTACTGCATGCGCCATTAACGGCTATTTTTCTTATTGCTGAAATTACTGGCGGTTACGAGCTTTTTGTCCCGCTGATGGTGGTTGCAGCCATTTCATTTCCTATTACCAAATATTATGTGTCGCATTCCATTTACACACTAAAACTTGCTGAACGGGGCGAACTTATGACGCACGATAAAGACCAAAACGTACTCATGGTTTTAGATATTGATAAGATTATTGAAACCAATTTTATTGTACTAAAACCCGATATGAAACTGGGCGATATCCTTAAAAAAGCCGTAGCAAAATCGTCCAGAAATCATTTTCCTGTGGTAAGTGAGCAGCATGAATTTTTAGGTGTTATACGTTTAGATGATATTAGGCACATGATGTTTGATGCCGACTTGTATGACAAGGTAGATGCAGCAAGCCTCATGCATGCCGATGCCGGTATTATTGACTACGATGCAGATTCCATGAACAGCATTATGGACAAATTTAAAAACAGTGGCGCATGGAATTTACCAGTTATTAAAAGCGGAAAATATTACGGTTACATTTCAAAATCAAAATTAATGACGGCTTACCGACAACAATTGATTAAATTTACCAAGTAGAATTTTAACTTCGACTCAGTTATCAAAAAAAAACCAGAAAGGCCCTATAGAATTAAAATCATGAAATACCTCATTATCTTGCTGACCATTGCCGTATTCACAAGTATTATTTTAGGGTTTACCTTGGATGTGGCTTATTCCCAAAAACTAATTGGGTTTGGGGTAGCAGGATTGTTTTTAGTGGTATTCCCTTTATTTTCTTACCACCGTTGGAAAGACAAAGACCCAAAAGATTACATGCTAACCAAAGAGAATTTGGATAAAATGCGTGAGAATCAGAAAGAAAAAAAGTATTGATGTTTGGGCGTTTCCCCGAAAAGGGGCCGGGCTTTCCGCTAAAATCCCTAACGCAAAAAGCCAAGTCATTGCGTGAAACAAACGACAAAGCAATCTGCTAATCGTTTCGCAACAACAAAACTCCTTTTCAAAAGATTACTTCAGTCATACTTCCTTTGCAATGACGTTTCAATTCAAATTCCGCCTTTCAATAAAAAAACGTTTCAAAAGAACTGATGCTTCTTGTTCTAAAACACCGCCTTTTATAACGGTTTTAGGGTGTAGTTTTGTTTTTAGATGAATACAACCACGTTCCATATCCCGTGCTCCGTAAACAATATTGGAAATCTGGCTCCAATACAGCGCACCTGCACACATTTGGCATGGTTCCAACGTTACATACAAGGTACAATTCTGAAGATATTTCCCGCCCAAAAAATTTGACGCTGCGGTAATGGCTTGCATTTCGGCATGCGCCGTTACATCGGTCAGGGTTTCGGTTAAATTATGGCCGCGTCCAATGATTTTGTTATCAATCACAATCACGGCACCCACGGGAATTTCGCCTTTTTCAAAAGCAGCTTCTGCTTCCTGTAAAGCGCGTTTCATAAAATACGTGTCATCAAAAGGTTGTATCATAAAAACAAAAATACAATTTCAACCGATTTAATTATTGTTCGGCAAGAAAATTGATAAACATTTTGCAAAGCCAATCCCATGAAAAACTACTATGCTATTTCAATCCCCAAACCCTGTCATGAAAATTGGAATGAGATGACTCCCAAAGAAAAAGGACGGTTCTGTGATTCTTGCTCAAAAACAGTCATTGATTTTACGAAAATGAACACTTATGAAATTCAAGATTTCATAAATGAAAACAAAAACAATCGCATTTGTGGTCATTTTAAACAAACCCAATTGGATAGTATTAATTTACGCATCCCGCCTCAAGTTTTAATGCAACGTCAAAGTTTTCACAGAATTTTTTTATTAGCGTTATTGATTGCGATGGGAACCTCTTTAATGAATTGTACCAACAAACATGGCGACAAACAAAAAATTGATAGTATTGAAGTTTTAAAGGATACAAAAAATGAACAAATCGATGTAACTTTTGGTAAACCTGTTTTGAATAAAATAGATTCGATTCCAGATAAAAATTGCACCAATAACAAAACTGATTCTGAAGAAATAACAATTACTGGAGACATAATTGAAGTTGTTGGTTTTATTGTTCCAGAAAAAAACACTAACACACCTATTCCTTTCCCTATTGTAGAAACCCCTCCAGAATTTAAAAACACCCCAGCAAACTTATCAACAGAAGAAAAAAGAGACTATTTTCAAAAAGAAGTCCAAAAATTAATTGAAGAAAATTTCGATGTGGGACAAGGTAACTTAACATTATCTGGCAAACAAAAAATCCAAGTTCAATTCAAAATTGATTCTTTAGGTTTTGTAAATGATATCAAAACAAGAGCACCTCATCCAAAACTAGAAACAGAAGCAAAACGGGTTGTTCAAATCTTGCCACAATTCATTCCCGCAAAACAAACCAGTAAATCTATTGCGGTCGTTTATACATTACCCATCGTTTTTCAAGTAGAAGAATAATAAATTCTTGTACTTTTGTTGTGTGCAAAAAAACTTATTAAATACCATCAATTCCCCAAGAGAGCTCCGTCTTTTAAACCAAAAAGACTTACCCCAACTTGCCAAAGAATTACGTGAGTTTATCATCAATATTGTGGCTACCAAAGAAGGCCATTTAGGTGCTAGTTTGGGCGTTGTGGAATTGACCATTGCATTGCATTATGTATTTAGCACGCCAGCCGACCCACTTATTTGGGACGTGGGCCATCAAGCGTACGGACATAAAATTTTAACAGGTAGAAAAGACAATTTCCACACCAACAGGCAACTTGGGGGTATTAGTGGTTTTCCAAAACGTAGCGAAAGTGATTTTGATGCCTTTGGTGTTGGGCATGCCTCTACTTCCATTTCAGCGGCTTTAGGCATGGCGATAGCTTCCAAATTAAAAGGCGATTTTGAAAAACAGCACATTGCCGTGATTGGCGATGCCAGTATTGCTGGCGGTATGGCTTTTGAAGGTTTAAATCACGCAGGTGTTACCGATGCCAATCTATTGGTAATTTTAAATGATAACGCTATTGGTATTGACCCCAGCGTAGGCGCATTAAAAATGTATTTAACCAACGTTAAAAGAGGCACTCAAAAACGAAATAACATCATAAAAGCTCTCAATTTTGATTATTCAGGCCCTATTGACGGCCATGATATTGATAAAATAATCTCCGAATTAAAACGGTTAAAAAGGGTAAAAGGCCCTAAGTTTTTACATATTATTACCACCAAAGGCAAAGGTTTAAAACAAGCCGAAGCCGACCAAGTAAAATACCACGCACCAGGAAAGTTCGATGCAAAAACCGGCGAACTCATTACCAAATCTGGTTTTAGTCAGCACACAAAATATCAAGATGTTTTTGGGCATACCATCGTGGAATTGGCAAAACAAAACAAAAACATTGTAGGTATTACACCTGCTATGCCAACAGGAAGTTCACTAAAATACATGATGGACACCATGCCCGACCGTGCTTTTGATGTGGGCATTGCCGAACAACATGCCGTCACATTGTCCGCAGGTATGGCAGCCCAAGGTTTGATACCGTTTTGCAACATCTATTCCACGTTTTTACAACGCGCTTACGACCAGATTATACATGACGTGGCCTTGCAGAAATTGCCCGTTATTTTTTGTCTGGACCGCGCCGGTTTGGTGGGCGAAGATGGCGCTACGCATCATGGAGTTTATGATTTGTCTTATTTAAGATGCATCCCAAACCTCATCATTTTTGCACCTAGAAATGAAGTAGAATTACGCAATATTATGTACACCGCCCAACTGGGTTTGGAGCAACCCATTGCCATTCGGTATCCGCGTGGGCAGGGTGTGACTATGGATTGGAAACAACCTTTTTCTAAAATAGAAATTGGCAAAGGCTTCCAACTTAAAAAAGGAAAACAGCTTGCTATTTTAAGCATTGGAAGTATTGCCAAAAATGTTTCGGAAGCAATTAATGACATGGATGTTTCGCAATATGATATGCGTTTTGTCAAGCCTTTGGATGAAAGCGTACTCCATTCCATATTTAAAACCTATGAAACCATTATTACCGTTGAAGACAACGCTATAAAAGGTGGATTTGGCTCTGCCATTTTAGAATTTGCTTCTGAAAACAATTATAAAAACACCGTCAAAATTTTAGGGATTCCCGATGTATTTATTGAGCATGGAAGTGTGGATGAATTACAGGAATCTATTGGATTGGACGTTGGAGGTTTGACAAAATTATTTAGATTATTCTTATAGTTAAAACAGTACTAAAATCTTCATTTTTAAGCTAAATTACCGATATTCGTGTAACATTTTTTGGTATCTCAAAATAAAAATAAGACAATGAAAATTCTAATACTTGCTTCATTAATCGTTTTAAGCAGTTGCATCGACAACAAATCAGAAACAAAAATAGCTGTTAAAAATCCTGAGCCAAAAGAAATAGCATCAGATACTTTGACCAAACATTTAAAACCCTTTAAAGCCAATTTACCAACCATTGGACTTTTAATGTACAATGGTGTATTGCAGTCTGAAGTAGTGGCAACATCGGATGTGTTTGCAAAACCAACAGAAAATGGCACGCAACTTTTTAATGTGATTACCATAGCAGAAACAGAAAACCCCATCACTACCGAAGAAGGTTTGAGACTAATCCCAGATTACACCTTTAAAAACTGTCCGAAATTAACAGCACTTTTTGTGCCAAGTGCTTACGATATGTATGCACAGGTGCATAATGCCAACATCATGAATTTCATTAAAAA
>CAXBNH010000168.1:0-6546 GCA_963976905.1 uncultured Algibacter sp. | reverse complement strand
GAATTGGGTGGTAATTATGAAGTGATGCACCATACCCAGTTTTTAAAAACCCTTTTGGATGAAGGGCGATTGACTATTGAAGGTGGTAAATACAAAGGCAAGCGCATCACGTTTCATGATCCTTGTTATTTAGGCCGTGCCAATAGTGTGTATCAAGCACCACGGGATTTAATCCAAAAATTGGAAGCGGAATTAGTGGAAATGAAAAATTGCAAACGCAACGGATTATGTTGTGGAGCAGGAGGGGCGCAGATGTTCAAGGATGCTGAAAAAGGCGATAAGGAAGTCAATATCGAGCGTACTGAGCAAGCCTTGGACATCAAACCAGAAATCATTGCCGCAGGCTGCCCATTTTGCAACACCATGATGACCGATGGCGTGAAAGCTAAAAATAAAGAGACTGATGTTGCTGTTATGGATATAGCAGAGCTAATTGCCAATGCACAAGATCTTTAAAAATTCTGAACCCTGAATTAAGGAATTCATAAATTGTTATTCAAAATGCTAGTAGATTTTAATACATTACCCGAAGAATCAAGAGTTTGGATATATCAAGCCAACCGCTCTTTTACTGAAGACGAAATTGAAGAAATCCAATCTCAACTGGATGTTTTTATTGAAAACTGGACGGCACATGGTAGTGATTTGCTATCAGGATATACTATTAAATACAAGCGTTTTATAATAATTGGTTTAAACCAAGACTTAAATAAAGCATCAGGCTGTTCTATTGACGCTTCTGTACATTTTATTCAACAATTGGAAAAAGAATATAATGTTGATTTAATGGATAAAATGAATGTCTCCTACAAACAAGGCGATTTTGTGGCCTATAAATCCCTTACTGATTTCAGAAAAATGGCTAAAGACAAAGCCGTTTCAAAAAATACCATTGTATTCAATAATTTAGTGACCAATATTGCTGAGTTTAATGAAAATTGGGAAGTGCCTGCAAGTGAGAGTTGGCATAATCGATTTCTGAAATAATCTTCTTTTAAGTTGGTCAATTCTTTATAAATCTATCTTAAAGTCTTTTCATCTTCTTTTTAAAAGTATTAATTTGGCACGGTTATTATTATATTGGTTATAGCTAATGATAATAAGCCTAAAGTATCCTTTTATGCGTCAAATTCTTTTCACAACACTATGTTGTTTTTCAATAGTTTCATCATTTGGTCAATCGGTCTCAAAAGACCCTTTATTGACCTCGGACAACGAAGCCCAACAAAAATGGGTAGATAAAGTTTATGAATCCATGTCCTTATCAGAAAAAATAGGGCAATTGTACATGGTTCAGGTAATGTCCAATCAAGACGAAAAATCAAAAAAAAAGATTGTTGATTTAGTAAAAGTGCACCATATTGGCGGCATTATTTATTCCCTTGGAGGGCCTGTACGTCAAGCAAAATTGGATAACGAACTGCAAGCCCTTTCAAAAACCCCCATGCTGATTGGAATGGATGCTGAGTGGGGTCTGAGCATGCGTTTGGATTCTACCTATGCATTTCCGTGGAATATGACATTAGGAGCCATTAAAGACAATAAACTTGTTGAACAAACCGGCAAACAATTGGGCGAACACTGCAAGCGTTTAGGGGTTCATTTCAATTTTGCTCCTGTAGTAGATATCAACACCAACTCGAAAAACCCTATTATTGGCAACCGTTCTTTTGGAGAAGACAGAGATAACGTCACCGAAAAAGCATCGGCGTTTATGAAAGGCATGCAAAGTGCAGGAGTGTTGGCCAATGCCAAGCATTTTCCTGGACATGGCGATACTGAAGACGATTCCCATAAAACCTTGCCCACCATTACTTTTAACGAAAAACGTATTGATTCTATAGAATTATATCCGTATAAAAAACTGATAAATGAAGGACTTTCTAGCGTAATGGTAGCACATTTAAACGTTCCTAGCCTAGAGCCTCGCGAGGGCTATCCGTCTTCACTTTCAAAACATATTGTAACGGATATCTTAAAAGACAGGTTAGGGTTCAAAGGCCTTATTTTTACAGATGCCCTGACCATGAAAGGTGCTGCGGATTTTAATGAAACAGGCGCTATTGACTTGGCTGCATTTTTGGCTGGCAATGATGTGATGCTTATGTCTGAAGATGTGGGCGTAGGCATTGAAAAATTAAAAAATGCGTTTTATGATGGTACTATTACAGAAGCACGTTTACAACACTCCGTTAAAAAAATATTGAAAGCCAAATACAAAGTTGGATTGAACAATTACAAGCCCATTGAAATACCACATTTGGTTGAAGATTTGAACCGGTTTGAAGACGATATGTTGTATGAAGACCTTATGGAAAACGCCATTACTGTAGTAAAAAACGAGGCTGATTTTATACCCATTCAAGATTTAGGGAAAAAAGACATTGCTTACGTTAAAATGGGCGATGATGATGGGTCTGTTTTTTTTGAGGAACTTCAAAAGTATACAAAAATACATGAGATAAAATCAGATTCATTAAGCGGTATGTTAAATCAATTGCAAGCGTATAATACCGTTATCATTGGTTTTCATCGTTCCAATGCCAATCCGTGGAAAGACCCTAAATTTTCCAAAGACGAAATTGAATGGATCAATGAAATAGCAAAAACAAATCGTGTTATTTTAGATTTATTTGTTAAACCCTATGCCCTCATGGACTTTTATTCCATTCTGGATATTGAAAGCATTGTGATAAGCTATCAAAATAGTAAGATTGCGCAACAAAAATCTGCCCAACTTATCTTTGGCGCCATTCCTTCAAAAGGGTTTTTACCTGTTTCTATTGGCACCTTTTTTAAAGCTGGTTATGGTATTGAAAACAATGACATTAAGCGCTTAGCGTACAGTGTCCCCGAACGTTTTGGAATGAGTTCCTTAAAATTGAAAAAAGTGGATTCTCTGGCACAAATGGCTGTAGATTCTATGATGACACCCGGTATCCAGCTTTTGATCGCTAGAAAAGGTACGGTTATTTACAACAAAAATTTCGGCAAACACACCTATGAAGGCGATGAAAAGGTAATGTTTAATGATGTGTATGATGTAGCGTCTTTAACAAAAATACTTGCAACCTTACCGCTATTAATGAAAATGGAAGAAGAAGGTGCAGTTTCATTACAAAGCAAATTATCAGACTTGATGCCAGAATATAAAAAATCAAATAAAAAGGATATCACTTTAATCAAGATGCTTTCCCACTATGCCAGATTAAAACCCTGGATCCCTTTTTATTACGCCACTTTAGACTCTGTAACAAAACACCCTAGTGAAAAATATTATAGAACGGAACGTAGCAAGGCATTCAATATTGAAGTCACTAATAAACTCTTTTTGCGAAGTGATTATCCAGATAGCATCCAATCTGTTATAATGAAATCAGATTTACTTGATAGACAGCAATATAGGTATAGTGATTTGCCTTATTATATTTTAAAGAAATTTATTGAAACCTATTACGACCAAACGTTGGATAACCTTGCAGAGGAATATTTTTATAAACCATTAGGCGCCAATTACACCATGTACAACCCATATCATAAATTGAGCAATAAAAATATCATACCTACAGAAGAAGACGATTATTACAGATTTCAAAAAGTACAGGGGTATGTACATGACATGGGAGCGGCTATGCAAAATGGGATAGGAGGCCATGCAGGTATTTTCAGTAATGCCAACGATGTGGCCAAGATCATGCAAATGTATTTACAAAAAGGATATTACGGTGGTAAACAGTTTTTGAAACCAGAGACCATTGATAAATTCAATACCTGCTACTTTTGTGAAAATGGAAATAGAAGGGGAGTAGGATTTGATAAACCCCAACTGTCAGGCGAAGGTCCTACGTGTGGCTGTATTTCCCTGAGCAGTTTCGGGCATTCTGGTTTTACGGGAACGTATGCTTGGGCAGATCCCGAAGAAGACATTGTTTATGTGTTTTTGGCCAATAGAACCTATCCTAATTCAGGAAAAAACCTCTTGTTGAAAGAAAATATAAGAACAGATATACAACGCTTTATTTATGAAGCTATAATTGATTAGAAAAGAGTATTTTAAATGCCTAAAGTTACTTAGTGCTCTATTCAACTTTAAGTACTCTAGGCACTTATAACTTAAAACTTATTACATGAAAATAGGAATAGTGTGTTATCCAACCTTTGGAGGGAGTGGTGTAGTGGCCACAGAGTTAGGTTTAGAGCTTTCCAAGCGAGGCCATGAAATTCATTTTATTACATACAAACAACCCGTAAGACTAGAGTTGTTGAACAATAATATCCATTACCACGAAGTGAATGTGCCAGAATATCCGCTATTTCATTATCAACCTTATGAACTTGCTCTATCTAGTAAATTGGTTGATATGGTAAAGCTATATGGTATTGAAATTCTGCATGTACATTATGCCATTCCTCATGCCTATGCAGGATATATGGCAAAAAAAATGTTGGAAGATGAAGGCGTATATCTCCCCATTGTTACAACCTTACATGGTACGGATATTACCCTAGTGGGAAGCCATCCGTTTTACAAACCAGCAGTTGCGTTCAGTATCAATAAGTCTGATTCTGTTACAGCAGTTTCCCAAAGCTTAAAGGAAGATACCTTGAGATTGTTTGATATAAAAAATGACATTAGCGTCGTACCAAATTTTATCGATTTGGATAAATACCATCATGGGTTTACAAACTGCCAACGGGGCATGATGGCTAAAGATGATGAAAAAATCATAACACACATCAGTAATTTACGCCCTGTAAAACGTGTGCAAGATGTTATAACTATTTTTTATAACGTGCAAAAGCAAATACCTGCTAAGTTAATGTTGGTCGGTATTGGGCCAGAACGTGAAAAAGCTGAAATGCAATGTCAAAAACTTGGTATTTTGGATAAAGTTATCTTCTTTGGGAAAAGCAATGAAATTGATAAAATATTGTGTTTTAGCGATTTGTTTTTATTGCCTTCTGAAACAGAAAGTTTTGGGCTGGCAGCCTTAGAAGCTATGGCGTCAAGCGTTCCTGTGATTTCCAGCAATACAGGTGGCATTCCCGAAGTTAACGTGCATGGGGTTTCGGGATACCTAAGTGATGTAGGTGATGTGGAAGATATGACCAAAAATGCCGTCTATATTTTAAGTGACCCTAAACGTTTAGCGCAATTTAAAAAGAACGCTAGAAAAGAAGCTTTGAAATATGATCTTCATAACATTGTACCGCAATATGAAGCTATTTATGAAGACACGCTGGAAAAATACATGGCACTTAAATAACACTCTTTCTGTTTTGATTTTCTAAGGATTCTATTTTAAATTTGACTATAAACAGCTATCATATGTAGTTGGGATTTTCGTTTTGAATCAATTTAAATTTGGATTGTGTTAACCTGAATTCACTTTATGTTAAAACTTTGAAAATAAAACCATCATGGCCATTCTAGGGAATATAATAAAAGGTGTCATTAAATTAAAAGATGCATTTTCTTTAGAAGTGGACCATTTAGAAGCTCAAAAAAACACTTTAAAGGACTTACTAACTCAAGCAAAAGACACGAAATTTGGCAAACATTATAGGTTTGAAGATATTCTAGAATCTGATGATATACCAAATTCTTTTGCAAATTCGATACCCTATTTTGATTATAATAAAATAAGCACCGAATGGTGGCATAAATTGTTAGAAAACGAAACGGATGTCACTTGGCCAGGAAAACCTTCCTATTTTGCATTAAGTTCAGGAACTACAGGGAAAACCAGTAAACGCATCCCTGTTACCGATGCCATGATTGAAGCTATTCGCCAAGCAGGAATAAAGCAAGTATTTGCATTGAATAATTTTGACTTGCCTGCCGATTTTTTTGAAAAAGAAATTATGATGTTGGGAAGTTCTACAGACCTAGAATCAAACCACGAATTTTTAGAAGGCGAAATTAGTGGTATTAGTGCCAACAATATCCCATTTTGGTTTAAAGGTTATTATAAACCTGGAGAAGATATCGCTAAAATTGAAGATTGGGATGATCGGGTTCAACATATTGCCGAACGTGCTAAAGATTGGGATATTGGTGCATTAAGTGGTATTCCGTCATGGATAGAACTAATGCTTCAAAAAGTAATTGTGTACCATCAATTAAATCATATTCATGAAATTTGGCCTAATCTAAAAGTTTATACATCTGGAGGCGTAGCGTTTAATCCCTATGAAAAAAGTTTTAATGCGCTCATGGGGAAACCAGTAACCGTTATTGATACTTATTTGGCTTCTGAAGGTTACATTGCCACTCAAATACGTCCAGAAACAGATGCTATGCAACTTAATACAGACAATGGAATTTATTTTGAGTTTGTGCCTTTTAAACCAGAGTATATCAATGAAGATGGTTCTTTGGCACAAAATGCACCTGTTGTTACTTTGGAAAAAGTGCAATTAAATCAAGATTATGTTCTTATAATCAGCACTGTGAGTGGTGCATGGCGCTATATAATTGGAGATACTATTGAATTTACAGATATAAAACATGCAGAAATTAAAATTACAGGAAGAACTAAATTC
>CAXBNH010000167.1:0-6568 GCA_963976905.1 uncultured Algibacter sp. | reverse complement strand
GCCTCTTTTAGATTTGAACGTGGCATCGACCCAAACATCACAGAATACACATTAAAACGTGCTGCTTTATTGATTCAAGAAGTAGCAGGTGGCGAAATCACAAGTGATATTATTGATATTTATCCTAAAAAAATTGAAGATTTTCAAGTACGATTGAGTTTTGATAATGCCAAAAAATTAATTGGTGAAGAAATTCCAAAAGAAACCATTAAAAGTATTTTATCATCGCTTGATATTAAAGTAAACAACGTTACCGAAACCGGCTTGGGCCTAACCGTTCCTGCTTACAGAAACGATGTGCAAAGAGAGGCAGATATTATTGAAGAAATATTACGAGTTTACGGTTATAACAACATCAAAACTACTGAAAAACTAAACGCATCCATTTCAACCACATCACGGTTTGAAGATTATAAAATCCAAAATATTGTAGGCAACCAATTGGCGTCTCAAGGTTTTTTTGAAATCCTTTCCAATTCACTTACCACACCAAATTACGCAGCTTTAAGTGAGCAATTAAAAACTGAACACAACATTACCATACTAAACCCTTTAAGCAATGATTTGTCTGTTTTAAGGCAGTCTTTGCTATTTTCTGGTTTGGAAGCTTTGTCTTTCAATATTAACAGAAAACGAGGCGATATAAAATTATTTGAATTCGGCAAAACCTACCATGGTAATACTAATAAACGAGAAGAATTCAAACACTTGGCCGTATTTGCAGCAGGAAACCAATCACAGGAAAATTGGACAGCCGCTGGAAAAAAGAGTGATTTTTTCTATTTAAAAGGAAGTATTGTTGCTGTTTTGGAACGTTTGGGCATTTCCCGTTTTAATGAAACACCAACAAGCAATCATATGATTGCAGAAGGCTTAAGTTTGAATTTAGGAAAAACCGTTTTAGTTGATTTCGGATTGGTAAAAAAATCCATTTTGAAACATTTTGATATTTCGCAAGATGTGTTGTTTGCCGATTTTAATTGGGATGCTATTTTGGACATTGTGAAACGCAATAAAATCACATTCAAAAACATTTCAAAATACCCAGAAGTACGTCGGGATTTTGCCTTGCTTTTAGATGAAAACGTTTCATTTGATTCTATATACAAATTAGCAAAGCAAAGCGAAAAACAATTACTTAAAAACGTAAACCTGTTTGATGTTTACCAAGGAAAAAACCTTCCTAAAGGGAAAAAAAGCTATGCCGTTAGTTTCACATTGCAAGACGAACACAAAACGCTTACCGATATCCAAATAGATAAGATTATGGGCAAGCTACAAACCAATTTTGAAAAAGAACTTGGGGCAGAGCTGAGATAATCAAAAGAACATATTATTTTCAAAGTCGGCAATTGCCGACTTTTTTATTGAAAAAATTTCGTATCTTTAAGAAGGAACCCTTAAAGCTTTAAGATTATGGCAACTTCAAATTACATAAATGTGTTTACTGGAAATTTTATTTCAGTTCAACGTATTTTTAAAGAACTTGAAAGTGATAATATTTGTGCTATTATAAAAGATGAATCTGAATCCGTACGTTTAGCGGGTTTTGGCTCTTCCGTACAAGGCCAGCAAGAAATACTTGTTCATAAAGACGAACTTAACGAGGCTAAACGCATTGTAAAAACTATCATCTCTAAAATGAAAACATTGGATTCTAAAAATATACAAAACGACTATAAAACTTAATTCATGCCAAATTCAAGCTATACAAAAATATATACCGGCAATTATATCATTGTACAACGCATTGCCGAAGCTTTAGAAAAAATAGGGATTAACGCAGTCATTAAAGACGAAACCGAATCTGGACTTACTGCTGTTTTTGGAGCCTCTACACCTGATGTGCAAGATGTTCTTGTACATAACGATGAACTTGACAAAGCCTTGCAAATAGTTAAAAACATTAGTTTTGAAACTGAATCTTAAGCCTTAAATCATTACATAAAAAACATATCTATGACAGATTCTGACTATATTAACATATTCACAGGAAGCTCAATCGTTGTCCAACGCGTTATCTACGATTTAGAAAATATAAACATAAGCCCTATTATTAAAGACGAGACTGAATCTGCTAGGTTAGCAGGTTTTGGCGGTGGTATCATTACTGGTTTCCAACAGGTTTTTGTACATAAAGACGAACTCGATAAAGCGCTTGCTATTATTGAAAATTCGCCTTCGGAAATACATGAATAAAAACTAAGCAGTTACCGCATACATCTTATCACGCATCTCCTTGATTTTTTTGTCTTGCATATACTCATCAAACGTGGTATATCTATCAATTACGCCATTTGGTGTCAGCTCCACTACTCTATTGGCCACGGTTTGTGCAAATTCGTGATCGTGGGTTGTGAACAGCATAGTGCCCTTAAAGTTTTTTAATGAATTATTGAATGCCGTGATACTTTCCAGATCCAAATGGTTTGTAGGTTCGTCAAGCATCAAAACATTGGCCCTTACCATCATCATTCTACTTAACATACAACGTACTTTTTCGCCTCCCGATAATACATTTGATTTTTTAAGAGCTTCTTCGCCACTAAAAATCATTTTTCCTAAAAAGCCACGGATGTAAACCTCTTCACGTTCTTCTTCAGTCGTTGCCCATTGGCGCAACCAATCCACCAAGGTTAAATTATTATTGAAAAACTCACTGTTATCAAGTGGCAAATACGATTGTGTGGTTGTAACGCCCCAATCAAACGTTCCTGAATCTGCTTTTTCTTTATTGTTCAATATTTGATAAAAAGCTGTTGTAGCTCTGGAATCCCTTGAAAACACAACAACTTTATCGCCTTTGGCAAGATTCAAATCAATATTCTTAAACAACACTTCGCCTTCAAGTGATGCCGCCAAGCCTTCTACATTCAATATTTGATCGCCAGCTTCTCTGTCACGTTCAAAAATAATGGCAGGATATCTTCGGCTAGTGCGTCTAATATCAGCAATATTTAATTTTTCAATCATCTTTTTTCTACTGGTTGCTTGCTTACTTTTTGCAACGTTGGCAGAAAAACGACGTATGAATTCTTCCAATTCTTTTTTCTTTTCTTCAGCTTTCTTATTTTGTTGTGCATGTTGCCTAGCCGCTAATTGCGAAGACTCATACCAAAAGGTATAGTTACCAGAATAATGGTTTATCTTTCCAAAATCGATATCAGAAATATGGGTACAAATAGCATCCAGAAAGTGACGGTCGTGAGATACCACAATGACACAGTTTTCATAATTCGCCAAGAAATTCTCCAACCACGAAATGGTTTCATAATCCAAATCGTTGGTAGGCTCATCCATAATCAACAAATCTGGATTTCCAAATAAAGCCTGCGCCAAAAGCACACGTACTTTTTGCTTACCGTCCAAATCTTTCATCAACACGTAATGAAATTCTTCTTTAATCCCTAAATTGGATAACATGGCGGCGGCATCACTATCGGCATTCCAACCGTTCATTTCTTCAAATTGTACTTGAAGCTCTCCGATTCTATCGGCATTTTCATCAGAATAATCTGCATAAAGCGCATCCATTTCAGATTTAATTTTGAAAAGTGGTTTGTTACCCATTAAAATGGTTTCCAAAACCGTATGCTCATCATATAAATTATGATTTTGTTCCAATACAGACATACGCTTTCCTGGCTCTAAATGCACTTGCCCCGATGTAGCGTCCATCTTTCCAGAAATAATCTTTAAAAACGTGGATTTCCCTGAACCATTGGCACCAATAATACCATAACAGTTTCCATTATTAAACGTGGTATTTACCTCATCAAAAAGAATACGTTTTCCAAATTGAACAGACAGATTTGATACTGATAACATAGCTTTAGTTTATTTTTTTGCAAAAATAAAAAAATTAGACCTTTAAGACGCCACATCTGCTACTTATTTTAAATAGAAATACCTGCTAAAACATTTAACAGCGCATTAACAGCACCTTTTAATAGCAAGCTATATTTTTGTATGACCATAATACTTTTTGAGAAAGTATTTATATTAGGGATTTATGAAAACATACTTGTTACTTTCAATAGCTATTATTTCGCTGGTAAGTTGTAAAACAGACACCAATGACGATGGTAACGTGGCGTATTTTGGAGGCGAAATAATAAATCCCAATACAAACTTTGTTATTATATCAAAGGCTGAAAAAGTTTTGGATACTATTTTGCTTGATAAATCTAATAGATTTTTATATAAATTAAAACATATAGAATCTGGGCTGTACACGTTTAAACATGGTGGCGAAGTACAAATGGTGTTTTTAGAACCTAACGATAGTATTATTTTCAGGATCAACACATTGGAATTTGATGAATCGTTGGTTTATACTGGTGAAGGTGCAAAAAAAAACAACTATTTGATGAATGAGTTTTTAGAAAATGAAAATGAGGAACCAGAAATTTTTAAATACAGCCAATTAGAACCTGCTGCTTTTGAACATAAATTGGATTCCGTTAAATCTATAAAAACGAAAAAGTTTCAAAATTTCATTAAAAAACATAAAACGTCTGAATTATTTAACAAAGTAGCACAATCCAATATTGATTATAAATATTATGCCAATAAAGAAATTTACCCCTTTATCCATTATGGAGAAGGTAAACATAATATCATCAATTCGTTGCCCAAAAATTTCTACAGTTACAGAGCAAACATTAATTACAATGATGATTTTCTTAAAGATTATTTTAATTACAATGCTTTTTTAAGATCTAACTTTAGCAATCAAGCCCTTAAACAGCATTTTAAGCATACTAAAGAATGTCAGGTAAAAAGAAGTTCGATTTGCTATAATCTCGATAGGCTTAATATTATTGACAGTTTGGTCACTAATAAAACCATAAAAAATGATTTGCTATACCACAATACCATGATGTTTTTAGCTAAAAATCAGAATTTAGACAGTAATGATGTGATTGTAGAATCCTTTTTGAACAAAAGCACCGATGTTAAAGGAAAAACCATGGTAAGCGATTACGCAAAATCCTTAACAAAATTAAAACCTGGAGAAAATTTTCCCAATATTGAAGTTTTAAACTATAAAAACTCAGCATTCAACAGTAATGATTTAATCAATGCCCCAACGGCCATCTGCTTTTGGTCGCATTCCTTTTATGATCATTTTAAAAACAGCCACAATAAAATAAAAGAACTAAAGGCAAAATATCCAGAAGTGAATTTCATCATTATAAATATTGATGACCACAATACTGGCAAATGGGTCACTACTTTAGAAAAAAACCGATATCCATTAACGAATGAATATCAATTTAAAAACCCAGAAGCATCCAGGCATCTATTGGCTATTCATCCAATGACCAAAGTGATCGTTATCAATAAAAACAATAAAATTGTAAACAACAACGCCAATATTTTTGCTGTTGATTTTGAACAAGACCTTTTGGGTTTGATCAACCAATAATAAAGCAAGACTGTACTTTAAAACAATAAAGCCTGAACTTTTTTCGAGTTTAGGCTTTATTGTTTTAAATGAGTGAATTATTTTAGTTCCCTTTATTATAATCCTCTAAAAACTTGGCCAAACCACTATCTGTCAATGGGTGCTTTAGCAAGCCTTCAATGGCGCTTAAAGGCCCTGTCATAACATCGGCACCTAATTTAGCACAATCAATCACGTGCATGGTGTGGCGCACTGATGCTGCTAAAATTTGCGTTTCAAACTCGTAATTATCATAAATATGCCTGATATCAGAGATCAAATTCAATCCATCAGTTGAAATATCATCCAATCTGCCAATAAATGGCGACACATAAGTTGCTCCCGCTTTTGCAGCCAACAAGGCTTGCCCAACCGAAAACACCAAAGTTACATTCGTTTTTATACCTCTTTCAGAAAAATATTTACAAGCTTTCACGCCGTCTTTAATCATGGGCAATTTCACTACAATTTGTTCATGCAATTCTGCCAAAGCCTCCCCTTCCCTTATCATACCTTCAAAATCTGTTGAAATAACCTCCGCACTTACATCGCCTTCTACAATATTACAAATTGCCACATAATGTTTCATGATGTTATCATGCCCTGTGATGCCTTCTTTTGCCATTAAAGAGGGATTTGTGGTAACGCCATCAAGCACGCCAAGGTCTTGGGCTTCTTTAATTTGGGCTAAATTTGCCGTGTCTATAAAAAATTTCATATCGTTCTGTTTTTATGTTAATATTGAATTTATAATTTCAAAGCTTATAGTGGTTCATCAGCATTTTTTCATAGACCTTATCTGGCAAAATCCGTTTTAAAACAATAGAGAATTTCTGCATGAACTCCCCCACTTTATAATGCCCTTTTGTTTTTTTTGTATGGATTATTTTATAAACCGCTTCTGCCATCATGATAACGGCCAGCAGCAATATTGGTAGCAAAATCGCCCGGAGCCACATTGGTCATTTGTATATTGAAATCTTTTAACTCCATTCTAAAGGCTTCGGTTACAAGCTCCAATGCACCTTTACTCGCACTATAAATGCCACGGTATGGCAAGCCCATATAGCCCGCAATGGACGTTACATTAATGATTAATCCCGATTGTTGTTTGCGCAT